>JAQXSY010000162.1 GCA_029219205.1 Bacillota bacterium
TGCGGAAAACGGCGAGTTGCTCAGCGAATATACGTCGGCTTTTGCAGAGATAAACCGTATAAGAAAAGAGATTCGCGAATTGTCGATGAGCGAACGGGAAAAAGCAAGAAAAACCGAGCAGCTGAAATTTGAGATTGCCGATATTGATGAGGCAAAATTGTCTCCCGATGAGGAAAGCAGTCTTGAGGAAAGACGCAATCTTGTAAAAAACATTGAAAAAACAATTAAAAGCACACGTCTTGCCACAAGAGCGCTTTACAGGAGCGAGAAGGGAATGCCCGCCTATGAGCTTGTTAAACGCGCATCCGCGGCAATTGAAAGCATATCGGACTGCATACCGGAATCGGACGCGATTATTTCGCGACTTAATGAAATTTTATTTGAGCTGGAAGATATCGGAAACACATTAGAAAGCTATACAAAAGTCGATTTTGATGATCCGACCGCTGAACTTGACCGTATTGAAACAAGGCTTGATGAGATTGGAAGACTAAAAAGAAAATACGGCTCGGATATAGCCGAAATACTGGAATTCAGAAAAAAGGCTGCGGCTGAACTTGACGATATTGAGATTTCGGATGTAAAAATAAAGGAACTGACCTACGAACTCAAAGCTGCCGGTGATAAAGCGCGTAAGATTGCCGAAAGCCTGAGTGCAAAACGCCGTTCGGCGGCAGCAGAACTCAGCTCAGCCATAACCGAAGAACTGAAATACCTTGAGATGCCTAAAGTCAGGTTCTGTGTTGAGGTCAAAGTCCTTCGCGACGACAAGGGAGCGTCTCAGCTTGGACCGAACGGCGGAGACGAGGTTGAGTTTATGTTTTCCGCAAACCCCGGTGAGCCGTTGAAGCCGCTGTCGAAAATTGCTTCCGGCGGCGAGCTGTCGAGAGTTATGCTGGCGCTCAAAACCGCCGGTCATGACCGCAGCGGATCTGAGACAATGATTTTTGATGAAATTGATTCCGGCGTGTCCGGAAAAACGGCTCAGAAAATCGGAATGCGTTTGCGTGGAATTTCCGAGGGAACTCAGGTTATTTGCGTAACGCATTCTGCTCAGGTTGCGTCGTCAGCTTCTTGGCAGTATCTTATCGAAAAAAGAGAGAACGACGGAAGATCGGAGACCAATCTTAAGCTGCTTTCAAAAGACGAACGCGTTTATGAAATTGCAAGAATTATGGGCGGAGTTGAAATAACGGAAAAGCTGCTTGACACAGCCCGTGAATTGCTCGAAACGTCTGAAATATATGAAAATAAACAACTTTCAAAAAATACAGGAGACTAAAATGCAGATCTACGAAGAACTTAAAGAGCGCGGACTTATTGCGCAGGTGACAAACGAAGAAGAGATCAGAGATCTCGTCAATAACGGAAAAGCAACTTTTTATATAGGTTTTGACTGTACCGCAGACAGCCTGACCGCCGGACATTTTAGGGCGCTCACTCTGATGAAAAGACTTCAAATGGCAGGCAACAAACCTATTGCGCTCATAGGCGGCGGAACGACAATGATCGGAGATCCGTCCGGACGCACCGACATGCGAAAGATGCTGACACGTGAAGATATAAATCACAATGCCGAGTGCTTTAAAAAGCAGATGGAGCGTTTCATTGATTTCAGCGACGGAAAGGCGCTTATGCTGAACAACGCCGACTGGCTGCTTGAACTGAACTATGTGGAGCTGCTGCGTGAAGTCGGAGCGTGCTTCTCGGTTAACAATATGCTGCGCGCCGAATGCTATAAGCAGCGTATGGAAAAAGGCCTCAGCTTTCTTGAATTTAACTATATGATAATGCAGTCATACGATTTTTATTATCTCTTTAAGAATTACGACTGCAACCTTCAGTTCGGCGGCGACGACCAGTGGTCGAATATGCTTGGCGGAACCGAGCTAATCAGAAGAAAGCTTGGAAAGGATGCCAACGCATTAACGATAACGCTGCTTACCGATTCGCAGGGCAAAAAAATGGGCAAGACTGCCGGAAACGCAGTATGGCTCGATCCCAACAAAACTTCGCCGTTCGACTTCTATCAGTACTGGCGTAACGTCGCAGACACCGACGTCCTCAAATGTATACGTATGCTCACGTTCCTTCCCATCGAGCAGATAAATGAAATGGACAAGTGGGAGGGAAGCCAGCTCAACGCCGCAAAGGAAATTCTTGCATTCGAGCTGACAAAGCTTGTTCACGGTGCGGAAGAAGCCGAAAAAGCTCAGGCGGCGGCAAGGTCGTTGTTTGCGGTGGGAGGTTCGTCGGATTCAATGCCGACAACGGAGCTTGTTCCCGAAGATTTTACCGATGGCGTAATAAGCGTTATCGACATGCTCGTCAAAAGCAAGCTCGCGGCATCAAAAGGCGAAGCGAGAAGACTGATTACGCAGGGCGGAATTCTTCTTTGTGATGCAAAAGTTACTTCAATCGATGAGAATATTTCCGTAACAGCCTTTGCGGAAAAGGATATAATAATTAAAAAAGGCAAAAAAGTGTTCCAAAGGTTTGTTATTGCTTGATTATATTATTTCTGAAGAGGCTTGATTCATATGACGAACGCAATTACGGAATTTGAGAAATATCTGGATTACTCCGCAGGCAGCGGAAAGCTGATTTACAAAAAAGATCTTTCGCTCGCCGGATTATGTACATTCCGGATCGGCGGAAATGCCGACTATGTAATCTGGCCTCTCGTCTGCGATGAACTGCCAACGCTTATTTCAATGATGCAAAAATGCAAAATAGGGTACATTGTTTTCGGCAATGGGTCGAACGTGCTTTTTGACGATGAAGGATTTCGCGGCGCGGCTGTCTTTACAACAAAGCTGGGCAGGATTGAGATTTCCGGCGAAACGGTTACAGCCGAAAGCGGCGTTCCGGTAACGCATTTGTCGTCTGCCGCCATGAAACACTCGCTTACTGGGCTTGAGTTTGCATACGGGATTCCCGGGACCTGCGGCGGTGCGGTTTATATGAATGCCGGAGCATATAACGGAGAAATTAAGGATGTCCTTGAGGAAAGCACGTTCTTTGATCCCGAAAGCGGACAGTTCGGCGTTTTCAGAGGTGAACAGAATAAGCTCGAATACCGAAAAAGCGTTTTTACGGATTCGGATAAAATAATTCTATCCGCAAAATTCAGTCTCCAAACGGGAGACCCTGATACGATAAAGGGTGTAATGTCCGACTTTATGAACAGAAGAGTCGAGAAGCAGCCGCTTGAATATCCGAGCGCCGGCAGCATTTTTAAGCGCTGTCCCGGATTTTATACGGCAAAGCTGATTCAGGATGCAGGTCTCAAGGGACTTACTGTCGGAGGCGCTCAGGTTTCTGAAAAGCATTCCGGATTCATTATAAACAAAGGCGGGGCAACGTCAGCGGACGTCCTGAAACTGATTGAAAAAGTTAAAGAAGAAATATTCAGACTCAACGGGATTGAGCTTGAATGCGAAGTCAGATATATTTCACCTGTTTTAAAAAAAGACTGATGAATATGCTGCTGTAACAAACGTATGAATCAAAGTTCATTTTCAAAGGAAACCAAAGACGCGCTTCGGACACTTGCGATTAAAAAAAAGTGCTGCCGGACTTCATACGAACGCGGACTTACCTGTTTTGAGCATTCAAAGGATTCCGGCGGTCTGCTTTTTGATGAAAAATGCGAAGGCTGCCGGGCGGCATTTCTCAGAGGCGCGTTTATATCATATGGCACGGTTGCTTCTCCCGACCGCGCATATCATCTTGAATTTTCCGCACCGGATGAAGCCTGCGCCGATAGTCTGTCGGGGGTTCTTTCCGACGCCGGGTATCCTCCCAAAAAAGTGTATCGTGAAAATCGCGGAGCATATGGTTTGTATTACAAGGACAGCGACGCGATTGGCTATCTTCTTGCCTATATAGGCGCTCATAAAGCTTCTTTTGAGCTTATGGATCAGAAAATATACAAGGATCTGCGCAATAACGCCAACCGCCATGCAAACTGCGATACGGCCAATATTGTTAAAACAGTAACCGCGTCAACAAAACAGCTGGATATGATTTACAATATCATAGACAGCGGAATGGCGGAAGGACTGCCTGAAGATCTAAAGGAAACTCTTGATCTGAGAGCCGCAAATCCTGACATAACGCTTGAGCAGCTTGCGGCGCTCCACACCCCGCCTCTTACAAAATCCGGAGTATATCACCGCCTAAAAAGAATAAGAGCATACGCTGAAAAGTTGAAAAAAAACTAAAGGAACGGAGGCTAAACGATGCGGGATTTTGTTCATCTTCATGTTCACAGCGAATACAGTCTGCTTGACGGAGCCTGTCGCATCGAAGAGATTCCGAAAACTGTCGGCGAGCTTGGTCAGAAAGCCGTCGCGCTCACCGACCACGGCGTAATGTACGGCGCAGTCTCATTTTATAAGGCGTGCTGCGAACAGGGCGTAAAGCCTATTATCGGATGCGAGGTATATGTTGCGCCGCGTTCCATGAAAGATAAGGAACACGGCATTGATTCGGACTATTATCACCTTGTTCTTCTTGCAAAGAATAACGAGGGATATAAGAATTTAATCTATCTTGTTTCAAAAGCATATACCGAGGGCTTCTATTTCAAGCCTCGTGTGGACGACGAATTACTTGCCGGTCACAGCGAAGGGCTTATTGCGCTTTCCGGCTGCGTCACCGGAAAAATACCGAGACTGATTAAAGCGGGCGAATCGGAAGAAGCGGAAAAATACGCACAAAAGCTTGACGCTTTATTCGGAAGAGGAAACTTTTATCTTGAGCTTCAGAATCAAGGCGCAGAAGGACAGGCTGAACTGAACAAAGCGCTTTTTGAAATGTCAAAGAATACCGGCATACCTATCGTTGCGACAAATGACGTCCATTATCAAAAGAGAAACGATGCTCAGACTCAGGCTGTGCTCATGTGTATTCAGATGAATAAGACGGTGGCGGAGGGACGGCCTCTCGGATTTGAAACCGACGAGTTTTATTTTAAATCCCGCGATGAAATGGAAAAAGTGCTTCCTGAATACACCGAAGCGCTTGACAATACCGTCAGGATCGCTGATATGTGCAACGTATCTTTTGAATTCGGAAAGGTTAAGCTGCCGAAATACGATCTTCCGGACAAAATTAAATCCAAGGATTACCTTCGTGAGCTTACCCTAAGCGGACTCAAACGCCGCGTTGAAAACGGCGATATTGTCTATGATGACAAATATACGGCGGAAGATTACAAAATGCGCATAGAATATGAGATGGTCGTTATAACCTCAATGGGCTATGCGGACTATTTTCTGATTGTTGCGGATTTTGTGAACTATGCAAAGTCGCACGGAATACCTACCGGTCCCGGAAGAGGTTCCGGAGCGGGAAGTCTCGTCGCGTACCTGATCTCAATTACGGAAGTTGATCCTCTCAGATACGGACTGCTGTTTGAAGCGTTTCTTAATCCGCAACGCGTCTCCATGCCGGATTTTGACGTTGATTTCTGCGACGAAAGACGCGACGAGGTTATTAAATATGTAACCGAAAAATACGGCGAGGACCGAGTTTCACAAATTATTACTTTCGGTACTCTTGCCGCGCGCGCAGCAGTAAGAGACGTCGGACGAGCACTCGGAATGTCATATCAGATTATTGACGAGGTTGCAAAGGCGATTCCGCAAAAACTGAATATCACGCTGGAAGAGGCGATGAAGAGCGACGAATTCAGGAAGCTTTACGATTCTTCTCCGGAAATACGCCGGCTTATCGATATATCGTCAGCGGTTGAAGGAATGCCGCGCCATGCGTCAACGCACGCCGCCGGCGTTGTTATATCGGGAACGCCGCTTTGTGAACATGTACCGATTGCGGTAAACGGCGGCGTAACTGTAACGCAGTACGACATGGACACGATTGCGTCGCTCGGGCTGCTGAAGTTTGATTTTCTTGCCCTGCGCTACCTTACGGTAATCTCGGATACGTGTCTTACCATCGGGCGGCATGATCCGAAATTTAACATCGAAAAGATTCCGCTTGACGACGGCCCGACATATGAGCTTATTTCCTCGGGAAAAACCGACGGCGTTTTTCAGCTTGAATCGCCCGGTATGAAAAGGATGCTCACGCTTTTTAAGCCTGTGTCAATCGGGGATATAATGACCGCAATCGCCCTTTACCGTCCTGGCCCAATGGACTCTATTCCGAAATATTTGGAAAACCGGAGCGATCGGTCGAAAATTAAATACGCAGTACCGGAACTTTCGGAGATCCTTGACGAAACCTGCGGATGCATAGTTTATCAGGAACAGGTCATGCAGATATTCAGGACCGTTGCCGGATATACTTACGGAAAAGCTGACATTGTGCGGCGCGCTATTGCCAAAAAAAAGGCGGGCGTTATCGAAAAAGAGTATGATACTTTTGTAAAGGGAGCTGCTGAAAAAGGCGTAAGTGAGGAAGACGCGAAAAAGCTTTTCGATGAAATGAGCGCATTCTCAAATTATGGCTTTAAGAAGAGCCATGCGGCCGCTTACGCGCTGATATCATACCGTACTGCCTATCTTAAAGCAAATTACAAGGCGGAATATTATGCCGCTCTCATGACGTCGGTGATTGACAATTTGCCAAAAATGTCGGAATACTGCGCCGAGTGCGCAAAATGCGGGATTAAGGTTTTGCCGCCCGACATAAACGAAAGCGAATCAAAATTTACCGTTGCAAACGGAAATATCAGGTTCGGGTTGCTTGCGGTAAAAAATGTCGGCGGAAAATTTCTTGACGCCATTTTTGAAAAACGCAAAAACGGCGCATTTAAGTCGTTTTATGATTTTGTTTCAAGGCTGTCTGGCAGCGAATTAAACAAACGCCAGATTGAAGCGCTTGCAAAAGCGGGCGCGTTTGACTGTCTTGGAGAGTACAGAAGCAGAATACTTGCGGCGTCCGACGGGCTGGTCGATATGTTTCTGAACCGCGACAGGTCAAATCTTGACGGTCAGATTGACATGTTCGAATCCGTGGGCGCAAATGAATTCAAACTCCCCGAGCTTCCGGAACTCTCTGCATGCGAAAAGCTCGCTTTTGAAAAAGAAAGCACGGGAATGTTTTTATCCGGTCATGCACTTGACGAATATAAATATGAGATAGAAACGGCAGAGGCCGTTCCGTTAAATGAAATAATCAATTCATCTTCCGATGACTCGGAGTATTCTTTTTCGGATAAGGAAAGCATCGTTGTTGCCGGAATAATCACAAAGCGCAGCGATAAGGTGACAAAAAACGGAGATTTGATGTCGTTTCTTAAGCTTGAAGACAGGTTCGGCGAGATTGAAGTTATTGTGTTTCCAAAGGCAATGCGCTATTGCGCCCCGTATTTGATTATAGACAAACCTGTGATCGTGCGCGGAGAGATTCAGCTCAAAGACGGCGAAGTTCCGAAGGTTGTAATGAGAATTGTTGAACCGTTGGTACACCGTCCGGGAAGAATAAATAAAAAGCCCGCTTCAAACGGCTCGGAGGAAAAGCCGGCCGGTCAAGACCCTACCGCAAAAGCTTCATATATTCCGGGCAATTATCCGGAAGCATACATGCGATATCTCAGCGAACCGCACATTCCGGTACCGCACAAGCCCGCTCCGCTGCCGGACCCGATATTGTATATCAGAGTGCCGGATATGGAGGGAAAGCTTTTTTGCAAGGCGGTTAATCTCTGCGAAATTTTCGAAGGAGACGCCCCCATATTCTTTTTCGACCAAAGCAGAAATAAATACATGAAATCCAACCTTCTAGTTGACGCAACGGATTTTGTCATTAACGAATTTAAGGAACTTTTGGGAGAAAACAACGTCGTAGTAAAAGACAAAAATTTAATGAAGAACAAAAAAGTCTGAAAATGCTTCGAAAGGATGGAGCAATGAATGAAATTTCATAAAAAAGGCTTTGACCGTGCGATTGTGAAGAAGCTGTCGGGAATCGCCGCGCCGGTGCTTGCGCTTATGTTCTATTTTTTTCTCGGACTGGCGGTTCTTTTGACTGTGATCGGCTTGATTGTGATCATTGTGAACGTACCGGTTAATGAAATGATACTTCCTCCGTTTATTCGTTCGATAATCGGGAATGATGAAATTACCGCATACAGCGTTTCGCTCGGAAACGGAATAAAAATTATTTGTCCTGCGGAGTTCTTTACGCTCGGAAAACTTAAAATCGCTATTTATACAACGATTGCGGTTTGCGTCGGCGTCTGTCTCATGCTTGCGCCGGTGTGCAGGTTTGTTTCAAGACTGCTGAAAAATGTTGCCGCTGACGACTTGCTTAACATAAATAACGGGGCTTATGTCAAATTTATCGGTTTGACGGTTATGATTGGTCAGACATTTATCCTGTTTCTTTCAAGGCTGTTTAATTATTATCTTGTGAAAATGTTTGTTTCCGACGGCTCCAATGTTGAATTGTCATGGGGAATTGACTTGCGTGGAATTTTTGCGGGTCTGATTATTTTGTTTGTCGGTGAAATATATTCCGCCGCCTGCCGTTTTGCACAATCAGCGAACGTGACGGTCGGCAAAGAGGATAATGTATAATTTCAGTTCATGATAAATTCAAAAATATATGATAAAATCAAAACATAGTCAAATGAAAAAAGGTATTGGGTGAAAATGAGCAGAACCAACAGAAATAAAAAAATAGACTGGAGCGAAGAACTGGTAAACGCTCTGCGTTTGCTCAGAAAGATTTTCTTCAGGGCGATCGGGTACGTTCTGAATATTTTATTGACCCTGCTTCTAATCGGATTGATAACCGGAAGCGTTGTCGGCGGAGCATTTTTGATTTATGTAACAAATTACGTTGACTCGTCTGTAAACGGCATTGTAGAACTGTTCTCCTCGGACCGCAATCTAACGACAAAAATATGCTACATGGATTTCACCGACCGTGAAAACGGTATAGGAACGGTCAGGGAAATTGAGGAGCAGCGTATTTACGGCGTTGAAAACAGCATATGGGTGGATTATGAAGACATCCCCCAGCAGCTTATTGACGCGTTGGTATGCACGGAAGACAAGCGGTTCTGGACTCATCAGGGCGTCGACTGGATTACAACGACCAAAAAAGCGTTTCTTTATTTTACCGGACGCATGGACGGCGGCGCTTCAACGATAACTCAGCAGCTTATAAAAAATGCGACCGGAGATAATGAAGTCACAATTCAGAGAAAAGCTCAGGAAATACTCCGTGCGCTGAATCTTGAAAAGGAGCTTGACAAAACCGAGATACTGGAATTGTACATGAACAGCATTTATCTCGGGCGTGGCTGCTACGGAGTCGGCGCGGCAGCCTATACGTATTTTGGCAAGGAGCTGAACGAGCTTACAGAACTTGAATGTATCGCGATTGCCGGAATTACCCAAAACCCATCAAAATACGATCCGTACATGAATCCGGAAAACAATAAGAAGCGGCGCGAAGCGGTAATTCAGAGCTTGTATAACGAGAAAAAAATAACCAGTGAACATGCTCGCGAACTGATAAATCAGGATATTGAGATAAATTATCACGGTAAGGTTTCAAGCTCGACCACAAATATGAACTCATGGTATACAGATGCCGCAATCGAGGAATCGATTAATCTGATAATGGATTATTATAAGGTCTCATACCATGTTGCTGAACAGATGATATACACAAGCGGATTCCAGATTGTTACTGCACAGGATCCGGACATTCAGAATGAGCTTGAACAGTATTATTTAGACAGTTCCAATTTTCCCGCAGTGGACCAGAGCTTTATTCAGCCCGAATGCTCTTGCGTGGTTATTCATCCTGTGACCGGAGATGTGCTCGGACTTGTCGGCGGACGCGGCGAAAAGCTCGGAAACCGCATACTGAACTACGCAACTCAGACAAAGCGTCCTCCGGGATCTTCAATAAAACCAATTTCAATCTACGCTCCGGCACTTGAAAAGGGTCTAATCACTTACGGATCAATTATTGACGATACTCCGATCAATTTCGGTACGACAACCATAAACGAAGAGACTGGCGAAACCGAATATTCCAGACCGAACGGATATCCGAACAACCTTCCGAATGTGTACAACGGACTTACCACAATACACAGCGCGATAAGGCGTTCCGTCAACACCGTCGCATGGAAGGTTCTCGATATGCTGACTCTTGAGGAATCGTACAAATTCCTGACTGAGAATCTTGGAATATCTACGCTGGTTTACAATCAGGAGCTGACCGGAGGAGTTGTCGTAAGCGACGTATCATACGCTCCGCTTGCCCTTGGGCAGCTTTCATACGGAATGACTGTAAAAGAGATTACTGCGGCGTATTCGATATTTGCAAATCACGGTATATACAATAAGCCGCGTCTTGTTCTGAAGATACTCGACAGCAACGGAGAGGTTCTGATTGATAACCCGATAGAAAGCAAAATCGTTATCAGCGAGCAGAATGCCTGCATTATGACAAAGATGCTCGAGGAAGTCGTAGATTCGGGAACCGCGTCAAAGCTTACCTTGAAATCTGTTGTTGATACAGCGGGAAAAACCGGTACAACAACAAGCGACAACGACCGTTGGTTTGTAGGTTATACGCCATACTATATATGCGGCGTTTGGTTTGGATACTCAATGCCGCAGAGCCTCGGCGGCTTTTCTGCAACGAGCAGTCCGGCGCTTCTTGTTTGGGACGACATAATGAACGCGCTTCATGCGAAAAAGATTGCGGAAGAGAAATCTCTTGGACACGACATAAAGCAATTTGAACTTGCCGCCGGCGTCGTAACGGCAAAGTACTGTGCGGATTCCGGCAAGATTCTTACAACGGCATGTAAGTCCGATCCGCGCGGATCACGAGCTGAAATCGGTTACTTTACTACCGATACGGTGCCGACCGAAGAGTGCGATGTTCATGTGCTCGTAAACTATGATACCGTAACAAAAGCGATTGCAAACGAATACTGCCCGTCGCAGAATGTAAAGCAGGTTGGACTTCTTAAGATTAAACGCAGTCTTGAACTGCCTATAAAGATAACCGACGCTCAATATGTTTACTGGGAGCTTCCGTTTGGCATAAAGCCCGGAGGTAACGAAAATCAGCCGTTTTTCATCAATGCGATTCCGGAAGGAACGTACGTCGGATTTTCAAATTCTTTGGATTCTCCTCAGTTTAACCATATATGCAGCGAACACTGTGCGCCTGACGACTCAACCGATGACGGTGGACTTGATGATCCAGACCACAGCAACGATTTTGAGGATTAGTCTGCTGCGGAAAAATAAAAAGTAAGCCATATATCAATCTATTAATATTATGTTCAACTTTAATGCAATAATTGTTAACATGTATTTGCTATAATTGTAGTACTCTTATAATCATGGAGGGAAAATCATGAAAGTAAAATCAATAATCATCATTTGTCTTGCGGTCGTACTTCTCATTGTACCTCTTTCTTCATGCACCACAACCGACAACACCCCGAAAATTAAAGTTAATTTGAAAATGACTGCCGGAGATGAAGTTCTCTATGATACAGTTATTGAGTGTGAAAAAGCAGAACCTACCGTTATGGACGTCATAAAGGCGGCAATCGACTATTATGAAGCCGATATAACAATTTCTGAAGATGGCAAATATCTTTCAAAAGTTGATATTTATCCTGACACAGAAATAGACGGTGTACTTTATTTCTGGGCGTATACTCTCAACGGTGAGGAACCCAAGGGTTCTGCCGACACTATTGTTGTTACCGACGGAGCAACGATCGATTATCAGTTCAACTGGACAAAGAGTATCGGCGGCGGAGAAGCTGAAAGCGGTTTGTACGACAGCGATTCCAATGTTTTCACTGAAGACAACGGTGAGAACGAAGATTGATTTTATTCTATAAAAGGAGTTTCAGATGAAAACTGTTAATATCAAGCTTACATCGATACAGGACGTCAGAGATTTTGTCGATATTGTATCGTCTCAGACCATTGATATTGACTTGTCATCAGGCAGGTATGTCGTTGATGCAAAGTCGATCATGGGCATATTCAGTCTTGACCTGCTTCAGCCTATAACGTTGACAGCTCATTCTGATAACTGCGGCGAACTTATGGAAAAAATCGACAGATTTATTGTAAAGTGATTTATTGTAAATCGTAAAAAAGACAGTGCTGTACGATTGCAGCACTGTTTTTATATAAATAAAATATTTTACTTATCAAGGGGGAATAATTTTTGCCTGACCCGTTGTGGGGCCAATTACTGCTTCAGCTTTTGCTTATCTTGATTAATGCGTTTTTTGCCGCAACCGAAATTGCGGTTATATCTCTGAATGACAAAAAAATACGTAAACTTTCTGAGAATGGAGATAAAACTGCGAAGAAGATGTTGAAGATGGTCGAAAGCCCGGATTCATTTCTTTCAACAATTCAGATAGGCATAACTCTTGCCGGCTTTCTCGGTTCCGCGTTTGCAGCGGACAATTTTGCAAGCCGTATAAG
>JAQXSY010000163.1 GCA_029219205.1 Bacillota bacterium
CTCATTTTTTTCTCCGTAAAAAACCTTGAATAAATAAAGCTCTTTTACAATATCATTTTTCTGATGTTTTGTCAATATTCTCATAAAAAATACTTTATTATTGCCTGTCTTGACATAGGGTTTACGGAATGATATAATTACATAAAGATTAGGAAAGGCGGTTGCCGGATTATGAAAAAAAGGCTTGTTCGTTTTGCATTATCCGCAGTCGCCTTAATGGCGCTTGTTTTCACAAGTTCATGCTCATATATTCAGGGTTTTGCCGTTTCATTTCAGCCACAGTCATACATTAGAGGTGTACAAAACAATTCAGAAAAAATAAATACCTTCAGTAATTATATAAATAATGATTTTCCGATAATTTATTACGAAGATTATATCTACTATTTTTTTTGGGAAGGCGTTGAACCCGCACCGAAATGTCCTGCACGACTAAACGAAAGGACAGGAAAAGCCGAGCTTCTCTGCAAAAACCCGAATTGTTATCATAACTGTATAAACTATACCGAAAGATGCATACTCTGCGATATTGTCTGTGAAAATTCAATTATAATTTACAACAACAAACTGTATTATGTGCGTGAGGACCGAAGTTACTTCAACGAGCGCAAAGGCACAATCGATTATGTTCAGGATTCCGGATTTGATGACGAGACGGAATTTCCTCAATCGCTGATTGAATACGATTTGGAAACAGGCGAATATAAGATTCTTTATTACGTCGGAGCCGAAGGATATATTAACGACCTCAGAAGCTATAATAATTTCATATATTTTTTTTATACGGATTATTATGATGATCCGAATTACGAATATATAAATAATGACAGCGAATATTTCTACTTCAACAATATAAATAATACCGATGAGCCTGCGATAATAAGTATTCCTGCGGAAAATTTTTACCTCAGAGAAATATTTGAGTCTCGTGCAGCCGAGGACGAGGACGTTCGCATACCCAGACTCGAGAATATTCGGGACAACAGGATATACAAGGTGTCAAACGGAGTTCTTTCTCAGAAAAAGCACACCTTAGCAAGAATCAATATCGATACCGGTGAAATCGAAAGCCTAATCGGAACGCCGCTCTCAACCCTTCCGGATGAGTTCCAGATTTTCGGCGAAAACATATACATTCTCGAAAAAACAGCCCTGCTTGGATATGACATATACTTTTCAAAGAGCAGCGAAACAGTTATTTTTGAGCGTGAACCGATGTGTGAATATACAAATTTCCAGTATGACGCCATCACCTCGGACATATACTTCCTGACTTCATCCGAAACGCAAAAGAGAACACTCGCAAGCATCAAGGATTACGATCAAGGATACCGCAAAATCAGGATTCTTGATATTTCTGAAGCTGAAATCGATTTTTATCAGCTAACCGTTGACGGAATATACTTTACCGAGGGAGACGGAAATTTTTTAAATTACATTTCCAAAGCCGGCGAGCCGCCTTTATTCAACGTAGTGTACAACAGTAATATCCTGATAGAAAATCCGACTGTTTATGAAAATTTTATTTATGCGGAGCTTGAAGAACCGATTATTTTAAGCGAAAACGGGGTTGAAGAGTATATCAGCTTTATAAAAATTGATATGCGTTCAGGCGAAGTTACAAATATCTGGCCGTCCGGCTTGACACTTACATAAAAAACTTTTTTAATACCCATGAACATTCTCGCTCACGTATCATAATATTATATTAGGCAGGCAATAACAACGCCGCCTCGGTTACCATATTAAAAATGGGAACGCGTTTACTATGATATTTCGGAGGGAATCTTATGGGATGCCTTTGCAATCTTTTTGATGACAACAATGTTTGGACTCTGCTTCTGATTATTGCGATTCTGTTCATATTCTGCAATAACGGAAACTGCGGCTGCCTCGGAAACGGAAACAACTGTGCCTGCGGTTGCGGCTGTAACGGCTGATAAATAATAATTTAGCGGGCGCGCCTCTTCAGGTGCGCCCGCTTTTGGATTTTATTGCTTGTTTTTTCTGGCTTTTCCGGATATAAGTTTGACAATCTCAACCAAAGGTATTATCATCAATGCAAGAAGCATAGCGACTGCATATTCTTTAAGGTCAATAAATTCAAATCCGAACAGTTCCCTTATCGCCGGAATGTAAATAACCGCGGCAGTCAACAGAACCGACAGCGCCATTGCGCCGAAAAGAAATACGTTATGGGTTTTCAGCTTAAATATTGATCCGAACTGTGACCTCATGTTATATGAGTGGAATATTTCGCACATTGACATCGTTAGAAACGCCATTGTAACTCCGTCCGGGCTTTCCGCAATCTCCCAAACTCCCGATTCCATATAATGTCCCACAAAATACGCTACAAGAGTAAGTATCGAAACGGCAACTCCCTGGTAAAATACGTCAAAGCCAACTCCGTTTGAGAATATACCGTCTTTTGAATCGCGCGGCTTGCGTTTCATAAGGTCCGGCTCTCCGTTTTCCATTCCAAGCGCAAGCGCAGGCAAGCTGTCTGTTATAAGATTAATAAACAGAATATGAATCGGATGAAGAATGGTAAATCCGAAAATTGTTGCAATAAAAATGCTTATAACCTCGCTGAGGTTTGAAGAAAGCAGAAATTGAATGGATTTTCTGATATTGTCATATATTCTTCTTCCTTCTCCAACCGCCGAAACAATTGTTGCGAAGTTATCGTCAGCCAGAATCATATCGGCAACATTCTTCGTAACATCGGTTCCGGTTATACCCATTCCAATTCCGATATCCGCCGATTTTATTGACGGAGCGTCGTTTACGCCGTCGCCGGTCATCGCCGTAATAAAGCCTCTTGACCGCCATGCGTTCACTATCCTGACTTTATGCTCCGGTTTAACTCTCGCATAAACGAAATATTTATCTATATTATCTTTAAGGAAATCGTCCGTCATTCCATCAAGATCCGAGCCGGTTATTGCCTGAGACTGATCGGTAATTATTCCGAGTTGAAGTGCGATTGCGGCTGCAGTATCGCGGTGATCACCGGTAATCATAACAGGACGAATTCCGGCGTCTTTACATTTCTGAATTGCGGCAGGAACTTCGGGGCGAACAGGGTCGATCATTCCGACAAGACCAATAAATACCAAATGATTTTCCAATGCATCGCATTCATATTTCTCGGGTTCATTTGGATATTCTTTAAACGCAGCAGCCAGAACGCGCAGCGCATTCCCGGCAAGACGCTTGTTCTCCGAGATAAAATGTTCTCGGACATCTTCGGTCATCGGCAAAATCTTGCCTCCGCGAAGGTAATAATCGCACTTGCCGAGAACAACGTCCGGAGCGCCTTTTGTGTGTTGAATAAACCCGTCGTTTCCGGCGTGAACCGTGGTCATAAGTTTTCTTTCGGAATCAAACGGAATCTCTCCGACACGCGGCCAACGCTTTTTCAGCTCGTTTTTATTCAAACCGAGTTTATTTGCATATATTACTCCCGCTGCCTCTGTCGGATCTCCGTTTGCGGTATCGTCACCGGTAAGTTCCGAATCCGAACAAAGAGCAAGGGACGTTGCAAGAAGCTTGTTATCGTCGCCCACATACTCGACAATTGTCATTTTGTTCTGAGTACGCGTACCGGTTTTGTCTGAGCAAATGATTTGTGTGCATCCTAGCGTCTCAACCGCAGTAAGCTTACGGATAATCGCATTCTGCTTTGACATTTTTGTAACGCCGATAGAAAGCACTATCGTTACAACCGCTGCAAGACCTTCCGGTATCGCAGCAACCGCCAGGCTTACCGCAAGCATAAACGTCTCGAGTACGGTTGAGATATCAAACGAGCCGCTCCGAATCAAACCGAAAACAAACATAAAGACGCAGATTCCAAGGACAAGCAGCGTCAGAACCTTACTCAGTGAATTAAGTTTCTTCTGAAGCGGGGTTTCGCCGTCTTCCGCTTTTGTTATAGCGTCGGCGATTTTTCCCATCTCGGTATTCATGCCTGTGTCCGTTACGACCATTCTGCCTCTGCCGTACACACAGCAGCTTCCCATGTAACACATATTGTGTCTGTCACCAAGAGAAATATCATTGCTATCGCCGGCGGAGATTGCGGCGCTTGTCTTTTCAGACGGCACAGACTCTCCTGTAAGAGCTGCCTCTTCAATTTTTAGACTTATTGATTCAATAATTCTTCCGTCGGCAGGAACCGCATCTCCGGCCTCAATAATAACAATGTCGCCCGGCACAAGATCTTCGCTTTTAATCGGCATAAGCTCTCCGTCGCGGATAACCTTTGAAGTCGCAGCAGTCATTTCCTTCAGCGCGTCAATAGCCTTTTCTGCTTTGCTTTCCTGTATAACTCCGAGCACTGTGTTAAGTATAACGACAAACAAAATAATAAATACATCTGCAAAGGATTCTTTTTCAATGGCTGAAGTTATTCCGGAAATAACAGCCGCAGCGATAAGAACAAGCACCATGGGATCGGCAAGCTGGGCAAAAAACCTCTGAATTACAGTTGTTTTTTTGCCTTCCGCAAGCTTATTTTTGCCATATTCGACAATTCGCGTTTCCGCATCGTGGTTTGTCAACCCGTTCTCTGTCGAACGGACGGAACTCAACACGGATTCCTTGTCTTCGAGATAGTATTTCAAAACGCACCATCCTTTTGATAAAATATTGTCGGTCCAACCGTTTCTGGATAAAAAAATAACGCTACTTTGTACGGCTGAGCCATACATAAGTCTCGTTCTTTAATCCAAGCCAGACGTACGTTCCGCACGCCATGCATGTTGACTTGAAACGCTTACGGGTCTAACGCAAACTACTCCCCTATGTTTTTATTATTTTAACATACTTCCTGCACGTTGTCAATAGTCGGAGGTTATTTTTAACAATTAATTATTATTTACATATT
>JAQXSY010000164.1 GCA_029219205.1 Bacillota bacterium
GAACCGGCAGCAGGACTTGATCCGTTGGGACGCGAGGAAATTCTCGGAGGGGTAAGATCATATCAGAGAAGCAAACAATGCACTGTTCTGATAGTAAGTCACAGTATGGAAGATATGGCCCGGTATTCCGATGAGCTTGTCGTTATGTCGAATGCAAAAATAATGATGACCGGAACCTGCAATGAAATTTTTTGCAAAACAGAGCTTCTGAGGGAAGCGGGACTTGACATACCGCAGATCACATCGTTTATTCAGGAGCTTAAAAAGCGCGGATTGAATGTCCGAGACGATATATTTACAGTAGAACAGGCAAAGGATGAGCTTATGCGCTTTCTTGCGGAAAGGAATGGCAAAAAACCGTGCTGAAGGACATAACTCTCGGTCAGTATTTCCCGGGAAATTCATTTTTTCACAGACTTGATCCTCGAAGCAAGATTATATCTGCGCTGCTATATATAATTATCATATTTTTATGTAAAAATGTTTGGAGCTTTGTCTTTGTAATATTGGTAACGGCGGCGATAATATTTGTTTCCGGCATACCTTTGAAGCTTATTTTAAAAGGTCTTAAACCGCTTATATTTATTATTGTCTTTACAGCGGTAGTAAATATATTTTGGACAAAAGGCGAGACTCCGCTGATACAGTGGCGTTTTATAAATATTTACGCAGAAGGAATTATGTACGCGGTTCTCATGGTTGTAAGAGTTGTAGCGCTGCTTGCCGGCACAAGCGTTATTCTTACCTATACGACTTCGCCGATCGCGCTTACCGACGGACTGGAGAGACTTTTGTCTCCGCTTAAGGTTATAAAGCTTCCGGTTCATGAATTCTCAATGATGATGACGATCGCTCTAAGATTTATTCCAACTCTGATTGAGGAAACAGACAAAATCATGAACGCTCAGAAAGCGCGCGGCGTTGATTTCTCCAAAGGAAATCTTAAACAGCGTGCAAACGCGCTTATTCCGGTTTTGATTCCGCTCTTTATATCTGCGTTCAGAAGGGCTGACGATTTGGCAACCGCAATGGAGTGCAGATGCTACCGCGGCGGAGAGGGACGCACGAGAATGAAAGAGTTAAGGCTTTGTGCGTCCGACTGGCTCGGTATGATGCTTTTTGTAGTTATGGGAGCCTCGGTTATTTTAATCAATATTTTTATCCCAGGCTTTTCAATATGAAAATTTTAATCCGCGTATCATATTTAGGAACAAACTATGCCGGCTTTCAAGTTCAGAAAAACGCTGTAACCGTTCAGGAAAAGCTGCAGGATGCGGTTGAGTCGCTTTACGGCGTAAGATATCCGCTGACCGGCTGCAGCAGAACGGACAGCGGCGTACATGCAAAGGATTTTTGCTGTACGATAGAGGCGGGAGCGGACTGTGAACGAATACCTTTTGAAAAGATTCCGGACGCCCTGAATGTTCGTCTTCCGAAGGATATATCGGTATTTGAGGCATTCCTTATGCCTGACGATTTTCATCCAAGATACAGCGTGCATTTTAAGGAATATGAATACCTGATATATAATTCACGCAAAAGAAGTCCGTTTTATGAAGGGCGTGCGTTTCAGTATCCGACAGAGCTGGACGAATTTAAAATGGACCGCGCTGCGGATATGTTCAGAGGAACGCACGATTTTTCAGCCTTTATGTCTTCCGGCTCAGGTGTTTCTGACACGGTTCGCACTGTAAAATACTGCCGCGCGACAAGAAACGGCAGGGAAGTAAGAGTAACTGTTGCTGCCGACGGATTTTTGTATAATATGGTAAGGATAATTGTCGGAACTCTTATTGAAGTTTCGGCCGGAAAAATCCAAGAACAGGATATTCCGGTTATTATTGAATCGAAAGAAAGAGGCAGATCCGGATTTACGGCTCCGCCCGAGGGATTGTATTTAAACAAGGTAGTCTACAGATAAGACAACAAGGAGGTGATATTGTGCCGAAGAATAAAAGGGAACCTGTGACTCGCAGTAATGAAAAAAAAGTAACCTCCGAAGAAGAAAAAAAGGTAAAAATCGACGCGGTCAAATGGAATCCTGATGAATATCCGAAGGAAAATCAGTATTACAGCGCCATTGCATCCAAATATAAAGCAACAAAACTGATTCTGATTCTGATTATTTATCTTATAACTGCCG
Organism: Bacillota bacterium; assembly: GCA_029219205.1. Lineage (GTDB taxonomy): Bacteria > Bacillota > Clostridia > Oscillospirales > CAG-272 > SUG1495. The sequence continues at coordinate 2,144 of JAQXSY010000164.1, forward strand.
TTACGGTTTTCAGAAACGATATAACAATTGAAAATCTTCAGTATCTGCTTAAGGATCTGGATTTTTCTTCAATAAAAAATAAAGACGATTACAGCACAATTATATACGATAGTGCCGCAAACTCGGAATTCGCCTTTTATAGAGACGACCTTGTTGTTGCAAGGGAAGGCTCGGCGACCGTTTACAGCATGAACGGTTCAGTTGTGTTCAGCTCATCTAACAATATGTATTCCCCTCGTCTGCTGTCTTCCAAAAAATATTTTTTAATTTACGATTTCGGAGATATGTCGTGTTCGTATACTCTGTATAACTCGTTTTCGGAACTAAAGACTGTAAAAACTGATTATCCAATAACTGCGGCGGCGCTGAGCGATACTGGAATGTATGCAATAGTTTCGCGTGATATAAACTACCGAGGAATTGTCGAGGTGTTTGACGAAAAGTTTAATGCCATTTGCAAAATAAGCAAGGACAAATACATTATGGATGTCAATTTCGGCATTGACGGAAAAGAACTTATTGTTTTGTCGGCATACGTTGTTGACGGAAACTGGCAAAGCGAGATTATGATATGTGATCCTTATACTGGCAAAGAGCGCGCGCTTAAAAATATTGAAAACGAAATGCCGATTAAAGCAGACTATACCGACAACGGCGGATTTGTCGTTACAACAGATTCCGGATTCTACTTCTACAATTCCGACGCTGCTTTGTATTCGAAATACTTGTTTGACGGCGTTATGCCTGTTTATAACGATATTTTTTCAGACGCGGTTATCGCTGCGTTTAACAAAACCGTTCTCGGCAATGAAAAAATTGTAAGGATATTTGATGAAAACGGCGACGAAATTTTCAGCACTGTTGTAAGCGGTCAGATTAAAAAATCCGTAAAGATCGATGATATGATTTATATTCTTTCAGAAAATTCGCTGAATGTGATTGATCTTTCATCGTCGTCAATGTCTGAAAAAAAGATTGACGGAAACTGCCTTGATATTTTGGCAACGTCATCCGGCAAAATTATGCTGTGCTATCCGGGCAGCGCATATTTGCTTAATTTGGACGAAACACAAGAAAGCGGAACTGTTTCCGAGTGGGAGTAAAAATGTCACTTATAGTCGATTTGATTCTTCTTGCTATAATTGCTATCTGCGTATACGTCGGTTTTTCAAAAGGATTTGTAAAGTCTTTTATGGGGCTGATATCGTTAGGTGTCGCTTTGTTCGTTGGCGTGAACCTAACTCCTTCATTTGCCGAATATCTGAAAAAAAATATTTTTTTCGATAAAATCAGTTCAAATATTGAGGCTGCAATAAACAAAATTATCGGCAGCAGCGTCGGAAATATTGAGTTGTCATCGCTTTTTAAAGATAAACCTTTGGCATTTACCGACCTTATTGAACGATACGGGCTTATTTTTTCCGATGTTGAAGAGCATTACGCGGAAATCAGCAGCAGCGGGGCTGTAAGCAGTGAAGCAGCTACCGAGAGCATCGCCGAATACATAGCCAACCCTGTTGCAGGAGTTATCGCACAAATTTGCGCGTTCATATTAATATTCATCGGAGCTCTTATCATACTGAAATTAATTACGTTTATACTTGAGTTACTGTTCAGACTTCCGGTGCTGAAAACTGCAAATAAACTTCTCGGCGGTGTATTCGGAATAATTGGCGGATTAATGTATTCATGGATTGCCTGTTCAATTCTTTCGGTGCTTGTTCCCGCGCTTGAAAAGCTTCATCCGACGTTGTTTTCTGCAGCAGTTCTGGAAGGTACAATTGTATATAAGTTTTTGAGCAGTTTTAATATTCTTGAAGCCATGCTTTTAGTTTTATTTAAATAATGAAAGGTAATTAGATCTTATGGTACTTTGTTCGCGTTGTCACAAGCGAATTCCGGTCATATTTAAAAAACAGTTTATTAACGGGAAATCCGAAGTTGAAGCGCTGTGCATAAGATGTGCGCGTGAAACCGGAATGAGTGAAATAGATGATATAATAAAAAATGCAGGTCTGTCAGAAGAAGACATCGAACAGATGGACGTTGAGATTTCTCCGGAAGAAGCCGCCGAGCTTGATACATCTTTGATTGCCGGTGTCGGCGGAGGAGAAGACGGAAAAACTCCGCCTGTCGATCTGAGTAAAATATTCGGAAAGATTATGCCTTCCGGTATTATGCCTCAGGGTGTTATGAATTCACAAAATCAGAATAGTAACGTCGAAAACGGCCACGGAAATAAAAAACAGTCAAAACCCACGAAGAAATTTCTTGAGATGTACTGCCTTGATCTGACCAGAAAAGCAAAAGACGGGAAAATTGACCGAATTGTCGGCAGAGACAGGGAAATTTCACGCGTTATTCAGATACTTTGCCGCAGGCAGAAAAACAATCCTTGCCTTATCGGCGAGCCCGGCGTCGGCAAAACCGCGGTGGCAGAAGCTCTTGCACAGCGAATTGTTGACGGAAATGTCCCGTTTAAACTGAAAAACTACGAAGTATATATGGTAGATATGACGGCCATCGTCGCCGGAACGCAGTTTAGGGGACAGTTTGAAGTCCGCATGAAAGGATTGATAGATGAGGTTAAGGCGCTCGGCAATATAATTCTTGTAATTGACGAGATTCACAGCATCGCTTCAGCCGGAGATTCCGAAGGAAGCATGAATGCGGCAAATATTCTTAAGCCTGCGCTCTCTCGTGGAGAAATTCAGGTTATCGGAGCAACAACTTTAACCGAATACCGCAAGTATATTGAAAAAGACGCTGCCCTAGAAAGAAGATTTCAGCCGGTCTTGATTGATGAACCGTCTGTTGAAGAATCGGTATGCGTTCTTCGCGGAATCAAAAAGTATTACGAACAGTTTCATAGAATAAAAGTTTCCGATGAAATAATTGAGAGAATTGTTACTCTTTCGGAAAGGTATATAACCGATCGTTTTTTACCGGACAAAGCAATCGATTTGCTTGACGAAGCCGCTTCTTACAAGGCATTGAATTCTGCCGCTATGATAAAAAGAGACGAGGTTGAAAGCGAATATAAAAAAATAACAACCGAAAGAGAGAAGTTGGAAACCGAAGTACAGACTGCGGACGGAGACGACGCTTCAGAAGATAGATACAAGAAGATTGCGGATCTCCGTGTTACGGAGCTGCAAAAAAAGGATGAGCTTGATAAACTTAGTACGGAATGTTCCGGAATTGAGCTGACCCTTGACGATGTGGCACAAGTTATTGAAATATGGACCGGAATACCTGCGTCTAATATAACTGAAAATGAATTCAAGCGCATTGACAGACTTGAAGCAAATATTAAATCGAGGATCATCGGCCAGGATGAGGCTGTGGAAACAGTCGTCAGAGCTATAAAACGAAGCCGCGCCGGAGTAGCATATAAACGTAAACCTGTTTCGTTTATTTTTGCCGGTCCAACAGGCGTCGGAAAGACAGAGCTGGTGAAGGTTCTTGCGTCTGAGCTGTTTGACTCTCCGGAAACACTTATTCGCCTTGATATGTCTGAATTCATGGAGAAACATTCCGTGTCAAGGATTATCGGAGCGCCTCCCGGATACGTCGGATATGACGATGCGGGACAACTTACCGAAAAAATTCGCCGTAAACCCTATTCTGTTGTCCTTTTTGATGAAATTGAAAAAGCACATCCTGACGTTTTGAATATTTTGCTTCAGATACTGGACGACGGAAGAGTAACGGACGCGCACGGAAAAACCGTAAGTTTTGAAGATACGGTTATTATCATGACGACAAACGCAGGTTCAAATCTGAACATGGCTATGGCAGGATTTGGCGGCAGCGTAACTCAAAACAACTCCGAAAAGACAAATAAAGCTCTTTCCGAATTTTTGAGACCTGAATTTATTAACCGTGTCGACGAGGTTGTTTTGTTTAGGGCGCTTGAAAAAGACGACTTTATCAAAATTGCGTCGCTGATGCTTAACGATCTTTCCAAGGCTCTTATTCAGAAGAATATAAAATTTGTTTATTCACCGGAAGCGGCTGAGTACATTGCCGAGCATTCATACAGTCATAAATACGGAGCACGGAATATGAGAAGGTATATTCAGCGAGAAGTTGAAGACGAGGCTGCACGGCAGATTATCGATTCATATGAATCTCCGATATGCGCGATATCCTTGGATGTCAACGAAGGAAAGCTCAGAATTACGTCTGTGTGATCCGGATGATTGGATTGTATTTGTCAAATGAACGAAAGATGGTATAATAAAACTCCCGAGCAAACCGCTGAAATTCTGAAAACCGACATACATTCCGGACTGAAAAAGGAAGCGGTACGAAAACGTCGCGGCAGGACAGGGAAAAATGAAATATTCGTTGTTCCGAAAACGTCGTTTAAAACCTACCTGCGGCATATCCTGACTGATTTTACCGCTTTACTGCTTGTCCTGACCATTCTTATTGCATCATTTTTTGTTAAGCGAAGCGACCTGTATATTATGCTTGGTATTCTTGCCGCATATTATTTAATTTCTGTGGCAGCATATATACGTTCACAGAAGGTTTTGGGGAATATCGAGCAGAACGCTTTGCCAAATGCGAGAGTAATAAGAGAAGGCAAGCTTTATATGGTCAAGCAGGAACAGCTTGTTCAGGGAGATCTGATTTTACTCTCCGAAGGAGATATTATCCCCTGCGACGCACGGATTGTTGAATCTCATGATCTTGAAGTGCTTGAGGTTAATGTAACATCAGTGCCGAGAGCAGTAAAAAAATGGGCTGATTTTATAGAATTTGATGATATTGCGCCTGCAAAGCAGAGCAACATGCTATTTGCGTCAACAATTATGACTTCGGGAACTTGTAAGGCTATTGTCTGCGGCGTAGGCGAGGATACTCTTGTCTGTAAAATGAAAAAGAACATCCCGATTATTTCACATGAAAATCTCGGTGTTCTTGATAAACTGAGAAAATTTAGTTCGGTTTGGACACTCTGCATGAACGTGTTCATTATCCTTCTGATAATCGCGGATATTGTTCTCGAAAAATCTGATCGGGGTATATTTGATATTTTTCTGACAGGTTTGTCGCTTGCAGTATCGTCAATGAGCGAATTCTTTGTTGCATTCGCATATGTTGTGCTCGCCTGCGGGATATTCGGCGTTGTAAAAAAATATAAGGAAGTTAACGCCGGAGCGCTGATTAAAAATCCTTCAAAGCTGGAAGTTATTAAGGATATCTCGTGCCTGATTGTGCCTAAAGAAGGCGCGTTTTCGATTCGTAATATGAAAGTCGAACGCGTTTGGGCAAACGGAGACATACATATCTGCGGAGAACGCGGATACGAACGGAATAGTATACAGACGTTGAAATATGCTCTTCTTTCAACCGGATTGTATGGTTCTTCATTTTTGGTAAACAGCAGCGGTTCAAACCGTAATATGATGACCTCCGAGGAAGAAGCAATCATAAACGAATGTGAAAGGCTCGGAATTTACAACATCGGACTTGACGAAAAATACCCGATGCAGGATCATCGTTCCGCAGATAAAACAAACAAATTTGACACGACCTTGGCTTCATTTGAAAATACGCATGTTGTTGCGGTCAGAGGCGAATACAACGCAATACTTGACAAATGTCGATATTACACCGAATTTGGCAGAATTTATGAGATGACGCCGGAAAAGTGCAATGAAATAAAAATTGCGGCTGCATTGATAACAAAGGAAGCTTACAAGGTTGTCGCTGTTGCCTCTGGCGATACGTATTACAATAATCTTCAGCGGATTTCGGCTTGTCAGTGCGACCTCACGTTTGAAGGATTTGTTGCGATACGCGAACCTATGCTTGAGGGTGCCGCAAAAAATGTGTCAAAATGTCTTTCAGCCGGAATAAAAGTCATAATGATGTGCAAGGATGTTTCCGAGCATAATAAATGTCTGGCAAGGTCACTCGGAGTTATAAACGACGACAAGGAAACCGTTACGTCCGGAGAGCTTGCTCAGATGAAGGAAGGACTGTTCCGGGCAAACGCTGCCTACTACCGGCTTTATGAAGGACTTAACATAACACAGAAAAGATTCTTGCTGAATCATTTACGTGAAACAGGAGAGAAAGTCGGCGTTCTGGCGACTGATCTTGATGAAATTATTTTGCTGAAAGAAACAGACGTTGCGTATTCGCAGAGTATGACTATTCCGAGCGGAACAAGCGGAATAAACCTTACGACCGACCATCTTTATAACCGTGACCGAAAGGGCGGGTACAGCGGAAAATCCGGATGCGAAGCGCTGAAATTCATATCCGACGTTGTTGTCTCCGAAGCCGACAAAAGCGGCGAAGGCGGTTTTAATGCTATTGTAAATTCGATTCTTTGCGCGAAAGTCATATATGCAAATCTTCTCCGTATGACGCGCTATCTTGTAACATCACAGCTTGCAAAAATATTGATTGTTCTTTACTCAATTTTCTCTGGAGTTGTCCTCCTGTCTCCTCTTCAGATATTGTTCAGCAGTCTGATAATGGATTTTGCGGCGATAATGGTTATTGCTTTTGAAAAACCGTCGCAGGATATGTTATCCGGTAAGCAGAATTTTGACGAAATGCTTTCCAAACCCATACTGAAAAATCCTTATTTGTTGGTGCTTGGAACTTTCTGGGCTGCTTTGGCAGTCGCTATGGTACGTCTGTTAGAAATGTACAGTGTCATTTCTTCACAGACGCAAATGTCCGGATGCATCTTTATTTCGCTGCTGCTTACTCAGCTTGTTGTTCTTGATGAAAGTAAGAAAGAAAAAAGTATTTTTATACCGAATATTAAGATAAACGGCGTATATCTATGCCTGTTGGTTATGCTGGCTGCGTTTGTAACATTTACGCTTGCTTTCTCGGCGTTCGGCGCTGTTTTCGGCGTCGTACAATTACCGTTGCTTTCGTGGATTGGTATTTTGGGTCTTCCGGTTGTTGTCATAACAGTATATGAAATTTATAAACTTATTACCGGTGAAAATAAAGGAGAATAAAGTATGCCAAAAGAAATTTTTATAGGCGATTCTGATGGATATCGAAGAGGCGGTTCTGTTGTAATTAAAAATGATAACGGCGAAACAATGTCGCACGGCGGTTTTAATATTCTTGAAAGCGTTTATTGCGGCAAATATGTTCCGACATTGACTATTGGAGGTATCGGAACGCAGCCGGAATACCGTCGAAGAGGACTCGTAAGAGAAGTTATGAGTTCAATTTTCGATGTTGCACATGAAAACGGTGTTTACGTCAGCATGCTTCACCCGTTTTCGTTTGAATATTACAGAAAGTTCGGATATGAAAAAATTGCCGATCACAGAATTCTTGAATTTCCGATCACAAAGCTTGATTTCACACCAAGATGCTCAAACCTTTATCGTATTGACAGTCAAAAACGCGTTGAAGATGCCGTCAAGGTTTATAATGCTTTTGCAAAAGACCGAAATATTATGTTTCGGAGATACAACGACTCATACCTAAAAAAAGTCGGCGACAAAAGCGGCTCAACCCATATCTGGTACGATGAAAACGGCGAACCTGCTTCATATATTACGCTCTCGGTCGAGAATTATTACTGTATAAACCGCATGGCGTCTATAAACCTGAATGTGTACGAAATGTGTTTTACAACAAAAGAATCTTTGCTTGCGCTGTTTGGGTTTATGAGAATGTTTGAAGGCGAAAATGATACTGTAAAAATACACAACTGCGCAATGTCTCCGGAAATTGAACTGATGCTGCGCGGATATACTCATACATCCTACAAGCTTATTCCTGACTTAATGGCTCGCGTTATAGATGTTAAGGGTATGCTTGAAGCAAACGAATATCCAAAAGAGCAGGGGCATTTCAGAATTAAAATAAATGATTTTCTTGATTACACAAGCGGTGTTTGGGAAGTTGAGTATATTGACGGCGAAGGCGAGGCGAGAAAGCTCCCGGACGAAGCGCCGTATGAAATGGAGCTTGACATGCCTGCATTTACTCAGCTAATCTACGGATACGAAGCCTGCGACGCGAGAATTGCTTCATTCATGCATAACGTTAAGATAAATGGAGATTGCAGCGATTTCTTCAGAGCGTTTCCAAAACGCTATAACGGACTATTCGAACATTTTTAAAATATATAGTCAGAACAACCGGTAAACCGGCGGCTTGAAAATTATAGGCAGAGCCCCTAAATGTGCACAGAAAGTTTGATGCCGCATTATAATCACAGGCAGCCGCTCACGATCGGCTGCCTTTTTGGAAACTAATAAAAAAGCCCGAACATTTTTGTTCGGGCTTTTTTATAATTAAAATCAATGAATAACGATCTTTTCGGTATCCTTATCGAAGATATGGATTCTCGAAGCATCAATAGCAATCTTAATACTGTCTCCGGTGCGAGCCACAGAACGTGCGGAAACGCGCGCGGTAAGGCTCTGTTCTTCAGAGGTTAAGTAAAGATAGATTTCTGCACCCATGAGCTCGGTAACGTCAACATAAGCGTCGATTGTGGAATCAGCCATGCTGGAGAGGTACATGGGTTCGTCATGCAGACATTCGGGACGAATGCCGGCAACAACTTCCTTGCCGATATAATCTGCGAGAGCGGGATTCTTAGCTTTTTCTTCGGGAAGCTTAAGCATATTCTTGCCCCAGCAAACATAAACGTCGTTGTCTTTTTTCTCGAGAGTGCAGTTGATAAAGTTCATCTGAGGTGTTCCGATAAAGCCTGCAACGAACGTATTGATCGGATAGTCGTAAAGGTTCTGAGGAGTATCAACCTGTTGAATAAGACCATCGTTCATAACAACGATACGTGTTGCCATGGTCATAGCCTCGACCTGGTCATGCGTAACGTATACAAAGGTTGTACCGAGTTTCTGGTGAATTTTTGTAAGCTCGGTTCTCATTGATGCACGACGCTTTGCGTCAAGGTTGGAAAGAGGCTCGTCAAGAAGGAATACTTTAGGTTCACGAACGATTGCACGTCCCAGCGCAACACGCTGCTTCTGACCGCCGGACAAAGCCTTCGGACGTCTGTCAAGAAGATGAGTTATATCAAGTATGCGTGCGGCTTCTTCAACACGGCGCTTAATCTCTTCCTTCGGAGTTTTGCGGAGCTTAAGACCGAAAGCCATGTTGTCAAATACTGACATATGAGGATAAAGAGCGTAGCTCTGGAAAACCATCGCAATATCTCTGTCCTTAGGCGCAACGTCATTTACAAGACGGTCGCCGATGAAAAGCTCACCCTCAGTGATTTCCTCAAGTCCAGCAATCATACGGAGCGTTGTTGTTTTTCCGCATCCTGAAGGGCCGACGAGAATAAGAAACTCTTTATCTTTTATTTCAAGTGAGAAGTCAGAGACCGCAGTAACGCCGCCGGGATATTTTTTGTAAATATGTTTAAACGATAAACTTGCCATGAAATATTCCTCCTAAGAATTAACACAGTAAAGAACGCAAAAAAGGTGACGCTGCCTTACCGGAATTACGTATTTATTTTAATTAATTTTATCAAAAATGAATTAAAATTTAAAGAGTTTATTTCTCCAAAAATTCTGTTATTCATTTATTCATTCTGTACAAAAAAATAATCGTACGATTTTAGCCACAACTGTAATTGTAACTTTGCGTTCTAATATATTAGAACAATTATATTTTCATTGAAAGCGATATACGCTTCTTTTTCACATCAACATCAAGCACTTTGACTTTGACAATGTCGCCGACGGACAGAATTTCGCTCGGATGCTTGATAAACTTGTCGGATATCTGAGAAATATGCACCAGTCCGTCCTGATGAACGCCGATATCGACAAAGGCTCCGAAGTCTATGACGTTCCGGACAGTACCGGTAAGTATCATATCGGGCTTTAGGTCTGACATGTCCATAATATCGTCGCGGAGCATCTGCTGAGCGAAATCGTCGCGTATATCACGCCCGGGTTTTTCAAGTTCTCCGATAATATCGAGCAGAGTCGGCTCTCCTATTCCGAGTTCTTCTGACAGCTTTTTTGTACCGTATTTAATTGCCGTTGCGCGAAGCGCGGAAAGTCTGCTGCATCTCAAATCCTCCTGGGAAAATGAAAATTTATTCAGCAAAGCCCTTGCGGCAGCATACGACTCGGGATGAACTCCGGTGTTGTCGAGAATCTCCGTTGAACCGGATATTCTTAGAAATCCGGCGCACTGTTCGAATGCCTTTGCTCCGATGCGCGGCACCTTGAGTATCTGTGCGCGAGAGGTAAACTCTCCGTTTTCCTCTCGGTATTTTACAATATTTTTTGCAGAAGTTGTATTTATTCCTGCAACGTAGGATAAAAGGGAATAGGATGCGGTGTTTATATCGACTCCTACAGTGTTTACACAGTCCTCTACAACGCCCTCAAGAGCTTCTGAAAGCCTGGCGGGCTTCATGTCATGCTGATATTGGCCGACTCCGATTGAGCGCGGATCGATTTTTACAAGCTCAGCAAGTGAATCCTGAAGTCTTCTGGCGATTGAAACGGCAGAACGTTGAGTAACGTCAAAATCCGGAAACTCTTCCGCACCGAGTTTTGACGCAGAGTACACCGAAGCGCCCGCTTCTGAAACGACGATATATTTTACTTGTTCCGGAATCTCACGAAGCAGACCTGCTATAAAAATTTCGCTTTCCTTTGAAGCCGTTCCGTTTCCGATAGCTATAACATTAACTCCGTAGTCGCGGATAAGCTTTTTTACTATGCGTTTTGCTTCATCAATTCTCTCGTGCGGCTTTGTCGGGTAAATTACGGCAGTTGTAACAACTTTACCGGTTTTGTCAACAACCGCAAGCTTGCATCCGGTCCTATATCCGGGATCGTATCCGAGAACGGTCTTGCCTTTAAGAGGCGCGGTCATGAGAAGATTTTTCAAATTTTCAGAAAAAAGCTTTATCGCGCCTTCGCTTGCCGCATCAAACATATCGTTTCTGATCTCACGTTCAATAGACGGCATAATAAGCCTGAAATAACTGTCTACTGCTGCAGAAGAGACATATTTAAACGCAGGACTTGACGGATTGGATATAACCTGTGAAAAGAGAAAATTAAGAACAATATCAGAAGGCGCTTCAACGGTTACCTTTATTATTTCTTCTTTTTCAGCACGGTTAATCGCAAGAACGCGATGTCCCGGAATTTCCGAAAGCTTCTCAGAATATTCATAGTACATTGAATAAACGCCTTCAGGATCCTCTCCGGTTTTTTTGGTTGATAAAACGCCGTAATCCTTAAACAGCTCGCGAATTTCTTTTCTGTAATCCGCGTTGTCGGAAATGTCCTCTGCGATTATGTCGCATGCTCCGGCAAGCGCGTCCTCGGCCGTCAAAACTCCGTTTTCTTCATTTATGTATTCGGCTGCAATATCTGTGATTGATTTTTCGTATTCGTCTTGCTGAAGAAAAAGCGCTAATGCAAGATTCTCAAGCCCTTTTTCTCTCGCGACGTCCGCCCGCGTTTTTCTGTGCGGTTTGAAAGGACGGTAGATATCCTCGATTTCCGCAAGAATTGAGGCTCCGTTAAGAGCTTCTTCAATTTCGGGAGTAAGTTTGCCTTGTTCAATAATCAGTCCTCTTACCTCTTCCCGACGCTTTTCAAGCGAACGTAGATATTCAAGCTTTTCATTCAGACTGCGCAGCACCGTATCGTCAAGAGAGCCGGTTACTTCTTTTCTGTAACGCGCTATAAACGGTATCGTATTTCCTTCATCGATTAGGCGAACCGCTGCGTCCACTTGATCGAGCGTTATGTCAAGTTCTTCTGATAATTTCTTATTAATATCCATAACGACCGCCTTGGTTATGTTATTTGCTTTGCTCAAACGCTGCAACAGTGTTTTTAAGAAGCATTGTGATTGTCATAGGACCAACGCCTCCGGGAACAGGGGTGATGTAAGAGGCTTTGGGCTCGACGGATTTAAAATCAACGTCGCCGCAAAGCTTTCCGTTTTCGTCACGGTTCATGCCGACGTCAATAACGACTGCTCCTTCTTTAATCATATCAGCAGTGACAAATTTTGCTTTTCCGACTGCCGAAACCAATATGTCGGCGCGTCTGCATACTTCGGCGAGATTATGAGTTTTTGAATGGCATACGGTAACGGTGCCGTTTGCCGCCAGCATAAGCATTGCCTGAGGTTTGCCGACTATATTGCTTCTTCCGATAATAACGCATTCCTTGCCTTCAACGGTAATTCCGCTTCTTGCAAGCAGCTCCATAACTCCGGCGGGAGTGCAGGGAAGAAAACGAGGGGCGCCGGTCATTATCCTTCCGACGTTCTCGTGATGAAACGCATCGACATCTTTATTGGGCGAGATTGTCATAATTACGCTTTCGGCGTCAATATGCTTCGGAAGAGGTAGCTGAACAAGTATTCCGTGTATATTTTCGCAGCCGTTAAGGACGGTTATAAGTTCAGTAAGTTCTTTCTGGGTTGTTTCTTCCGGAAGCTCGTATATCTCCGAATATATTCCGGTTTCCTCGCATGCAAGACGCTTATTGCGCACATAAACTTTTGAAGCAGGATCGTTTCCGACGATTATAACCGCAAGACCGGGCTTTTTGTCGAGTTTTTTCAGTTGTTCTTTTATTTCGCTGCGGATTTCGGCCGAAATCGCTTTTCCGTCGATAATTTTTGCCATATGCTAACTCCTTGATTTATTCTTTGGATTTGTCATTATCAGCTTCCCGGATAATTTCTTCTTTCTCGCTGACTGCTGTATCACACTCTTCGATTTTTTCAGCGCTGACGGTAATTTCTTCATTATTTTGAGCAACAATCACTTTACGTTTTGAAAAATGAATGCAGAGCGTTATAAGCAGAACTGTTCCGACAATAAAACAGAAAATTCCGACAAGCTGAGAAATTCTGAACGGGCCGACATAGAGGCTGTCCGTGCGCAGGCCTTCAATGAAAGCGCGGCCAAGACCGTACCATGTCAGGTACATTAAAATAATCTGCCCGTCGAATTTTTTCTTTTTGTAAAAAGCGTTAATAATTAAGAAGCCGATCAGATTCCACAGAGATTCGTATAGAAAAGTGGGATGGACATATATCGTTACCGGAAAATCGCTGTTGCGTATTCCCATGCGCCACGGCAGATTTGTAAAACTTCCGAACGCTTCAGCATTGCAGAAATTGCCCCATCTGCCGATTATCTGACCGATCATGACTCCCGGTGCGATCATATCAAGCGCCTTATAAGGATTGATTTTCTTAACCTTTGAAACAATAAATACCGTTATTCCGCCCGCGATAACAGCACCGTAGATCGCTAAACCTCCGTTCCAGACGGCAACAATGTTATAAAGAGTTTCCTTTAGCGAGTCGCCTTTAAACGTATCAAATTTTGTAAAAACATAATACAGTCTTGCGCCGATAATTGCGGCTATAACGCAATATATTGCATAGTCGAGAACATCGTCGTGAGTTAATCCTTCGTCTTTGGAACGCCGGAGTGCATACAGGAATCCGCCGAGTATTCCGAGCGTAATAATAATTCCGTACCACATGACGTTTTTACCGAAAATGCTGAAAGCAATTTCATTTATTTTAATCTCGCCGATACCGAGCCCGGGGAAGGACAGATAATTTGTATCGCCAATCATGAATTATCGCTCCTCTCAGGCTTCATCCAACGGCATTACAGTCATAATTGCATAATGTGACTCGACAAACAGACGGCGAAGAAGTTCTGTAATATATTCAATGTCGATTTCCTTGATAATATCAACAAAATCGAATATTTCGGCATCGTCAAAGGCAAAAGACGAAATCAGATTATTTGCGATTTCCTCGGTGCTGTCAAAGCTTTTTATCATTGACGAATACATTACGCGTCTGGAGCGCTCGCATGCCTCTTTGTCAATGCCGTTTTCAAGAACATCGGCTGTATATTCCTTGAATCGGCCGTAAACCTTTTCTGGATCGTCCGAGTCGCCGCTTACCGTTAAAAATGAATAGCATTTATTGTGTTCGAACCAGTAAGAGAATGAAGGAGAAATAAGGCCGTCGTTGTAAAGATCGTTATAGAATTTACTGGTCTTTCCGAACAAAACATCGGAAATAATATTCATTGCCGCTTTTTTCTTCATACGCTCACGCGGGTCTGCGCTGATATCGACGTCTTTTACGCCGATTCCGAAGAGGGGCTTTGCAACCTGCATTTTCTTGCTTGACCTTTCACAGAAAACCTCAGGTTTTTCCTTTGCATAAACGCTCTCAACTTTGAAAGCCGGACGGGATTTTGTCAGTACGCGGTCAGCTGACTCGATAACTTTATCAACATCAACCTTGCCGCATACGCACAGTGCCATGTTTCCGAGATTATAAAAAGTGTTGTAGCATTTGTAAAGCAGATCTGACGTTATATGCGAGATTGATTCAACGGTTCCGGCGATTTTGTTTCGGACAGTATGCTTTTCATACAATGACTCAAGAAGCCCGAAAAGAAGCTCGCGGCCGGGATTGTCTTCACCCATACGAATTTCCTGACCGATTATTCCTTGTTCTTTCTGAACGGTTTCGGGCGTAAAGTAAGGCGACGTAACGTAATCGAGCAGTATGTCAAGCGATTCATAGAAATTGTCCGTACAGGAAAACAGGTATCCGGTAATATTGAAGCTTGTATATGCGTTTGCGTCGGCGCCGGTTTTGGCAAATCTGGCAAAAGTGTCTACACCGTCGGCGTTCTCAAACATTTTGTGCTCAAGGTAATGCGCAATTCCGTCGGGAACACGCGTGTATTCTGTATCTCCCTCTGCTTTGAAACAGTTATCGATCGATCCGTATTTTGTGGCAAACAGAGCGTAATAGGTTGTGAGATCTTTCGGAAAAACGTATATGTCAAGTCCGCTTTTGTGTTTTACCAGCGTGTATTTTTCGCCTATAAATGAATTTTCCTTCTTGATAATCTTGTCCATAATAATTAATTGTCTCCTTTATCTGAAAGAAGTGTTCCCTTAAGGAAGTAGACCATGTCCAGCGTAAGCTTCTGCGCAGCTTTTGTAACTTCTTCCGCAGTAATTTTCATTACATTTTCAGCCGCTTCCTCAGGCGAATCGCTTCGTCCGGACAACATACGCAGAAAATACCAGTGTTTTATGCTGTCGGCATCGTCACCCAACTGGCGATATCCGTTTACAAGTGACTTTTTTGCAGAGTCAAATTCTTCATCGGTTATCTCTCCGTTTTTGCAGGCTTCAAGCTGCGCCAATATTTCGTCCTGCGCTTTTTGTTTATTTGATACTTCAATACCGCTTGTTACGACAAGCAGTCCCTTTACAGGTTCCGAAATTGCACTGCAGTAATAGCAAAGGCTTAGTTTTTCGCGGACATTCATAAACAGCTTTGAAACCGTTGATCCGCCGAAAACCTCGCGGAAAAGAGAGAACGCCGTATAATCTTTATCCGAAAGAACGCAGTCGGTACGGAATCCGAGAGAAAGCTTGCCCTGATTTACAGGCTGTTCTTCAACAATTTCACGCACGCCGTTTTCCGCGCGTCGTATAACTTCGGTATGAAGCGTCTGCGCTTCTGCACGCTTTAGTCCCGAAAACATATTTTTAAATGTTTCGGTTATATGTGAAATGTCGGCGCTGCCGATAAAGTAAATCTCGATGTCGGCGGTTTCGTAAATATGGCGGAAATGCTCGGTCAGGCTTTCGGCAGTAATCTTTTCAACATCCTCCACGGTTCCGGTTTCCGGAATCGAATAAGCCTCATTGATGCACATTTCCTGCTTGCATCGGGTTACCGCATATTTATTCTTGTTGTTCAGCTCTTCTCGGATACTGTCAATGAGGACGCGCTTTTCGCTTTCGACATATGCAGAGCAAAACTGTCCGTTTTCGGTATAAGGATGGAAAATAATCTCTTTGAGTATTTTAATCACACCGTCAAGAATGTCGGTGTCATCGAGCGCGTATGCGTTATTCAAAGGATAAGAATAGAAACCAAACGACTGAATTTCGCCGTATTTAGTTACGTAACCCATAATTTTTGAGCCGTAGAGAAGGTCCAACGCCGCGTTTAACGCTGCCATATCAGGGTATGAAATGGTGCCTCGTTTCAGCACCCGGGGCAGCAGCGCGTTCAACGCCGCTGTTTCTTTTTTCAGCGGAACAAGAAAATCGACCGAAACATAATTCGTTTTGAATTTTTCCGTTTCGATAACGTTTAAATAAATCCTTTCCGAGAGCTTTACTCTTACTGGAGGCATAAAGTCACATCCTTTTCATTATTCTAAATAATAACTTAAACAAAGGCGGGCGCGCTTTCACCGGACATTTCCGTCGGTACTGGACGACCCGCCTTAATTATTTTACACCATATCGCTGTGATTTTCAACCGTTATTTTCAATATATGAGTAATTTTATCAAATCTGAAGCTGTTTGATGTTCCGACTCCGTCGATTTCGTATCTTTCGCACTTTCCGATCGAAGCTTCAATGTCATATACGGTATCTTTCATATTAAGCATCAGACGAAAGTAGGGAAAAGCCTTAGAAAGTTTGGGAGAAACGGTAAAACATTCACCTTCAATATTAAGTCCGAGAAGTTCCTTTAAGGTTACCGTATAGAACCATGCCGCCGCTCCGGTATACAGTGTCCATCCGGCGCGTCCCGCGCAGGATTCGTTTGTATAAACGTCTCCGGCAAGGAAATACGGTTCTCCGCGATAAATAAGCGAGTTTTCGGGTGTCAAACACCTGCGAGCCGGATTTAATGAAAGAAGAATTTCAGTTCCGCGTTTAACATCGCCGTTTCGAAGGAAGGCGAGAGCGCCCCAAATTGCCGCGTGGGTATACTGACCGCCGTTTTCTCTCACTCCCGGAACATATCCGCGGATATAACCGGGATCAAGTTCGTGACGCACGGGCTTTGAAAGAAACGGAGGATCAAACAGCCTGAATATCTTATTTTCAGAATCATAAAGACGCTGGTACGCGCTGTCAAGAGCCTCCGACGATTTTTTCGGATCTGCGCCTGCCATAACCGAAAATGCCTGCGGCAGAAGATCAATCTTGCAGAATTCCGACTCTTCGACGCCGAGCGCTTCTCCGCAATCAAAATATGCGCGCGCATATCTGTCCTTATCCCACGCACGCTCGCAGGACAAAAGCAATGCCTCGCGTTCAACCAAAAGACGCTTTGCGGCTTCTTTTCCGTCCATGAATATGCATATGGGAGCAAAATCACGCAAAACGATAGACAGGAAAAAACCGAGCCATACGCTTTCTCCGATTCCGAGGTCTCCGACAGAGCTCATTCCGTCGTTCCAGTCGCCGGTTCCGATCAGAGGAAGCCCGTGTTTTCCTTTGCTTTCGAGTGCGTGGTCAATCGCTCTTATACAATGCATATACAGCGTTTCACAGCGCTTTGTACGGGAGGCCGTCTCGCATCTTTCTTTTTCATTTTCATTCAGCACAGGAGAATCGATATAGGGAAGCCTATAATTAAGAATACTGTGGTCTCCGGTAAATCTGACGTAAAGCGAAGTGACATACACAAGCCATAGATAATCGTCGGAACAGCGTGTGCGGATACCGAGACTTTTGCCGTCGCGATTGTGCCACCAGTGCATTGCGTCACCGTCGCTGTATTGGTGACATGCAGATCTGATGATCTGGTTTTTTGTCTTTTCCGGAGCGAAATACAACGCAGCAATCGAATCCTGGAGCTGATCTCTGAAACCGAACGCGCCGCCTGACTGATAAAAACCGCATCGTGCTGTCATTCGTATCATTGCAGCCTGATAGGGAAGATACCTGTTTATCATCAGATCGAGCGCCGTGTCTTCTGAATGAAGTTCGACAGATTTGCAGACGGATCCCGTGAAAGCTTCGTATTCGGCGTATCCGGCAAGCACAGATGCGGTATCAGTATACTTTCTCAGAATAAATCTGAGCGTTTTTTCCCCGTTTTCGGGGTAAGCGCCAAGCAGAAATATTGTTTCGCAGCCGCCCTGTTCGTTATTGCTTACGTCAATACGGTGAATAAAGCCGAAGCCGGTAAAATCAGGAGAACAGAGGTTATTAAAAATTACCGTATCTCCGCATTTTGATGCTTTTATGCCGTTTGATCGTCGGTCTGTCGAGTCTAATTGAGGTTTTATTTCAAAGCCTGTTTCTCCGCCGTCGGTTCTGACAATTATCATTTTTACCGGAAGCTTTGCGTCAACTCCGACGCATACCGAATATCTGACTCCGCCGCAGCAGCCGCGGTATTCAGCGTTTCCGTATCCGAAGAACACCCTTTCCGAGCAGGCGCACATATCGTACCTTGTGCCTCCTGCGTTTAAAATGAGATGCTCGCCGGAAAAATCTAGCATATTATCGGGATCCCACAATGTTACTCTTTTTTCACGGCAATTATCTTTCCAGGTATATCCGAGCGAATTTTGCGTTACAAGAGTTCCGAATGCACAGTTTGCATAGATATACGACCAAGGCGCGCGAACTTCGCTTTTTCTCACAAGAAAACCGTTTCGTTCAAAACTCCCGCCGCGTTCGTCAAGAATACTCTCCGTTAAATCGGCAACCGGTGGAAATGTGGACGCAACCTTGAAAACCGTCGGTAAAAAAACGCTCAACTTCGCATCAAAATCAGAAAGAATGTCCCTCTTTGTTCTTTTGAAAGCGTAATCGGATAGCTTACTTATCAGCGTGTCCTTGCCCAGAGTTGAATACAGGCAGGAAAAAGCTTTGAAAACGTTTACCGACTCTTCGGAAACTTCGCAGAAAAAAACGCCTCCGTCTTTTTTGTTGATAAAGCTGTTTCCCGCAACCCTCGAAGCAAGATCGAGCAGATATCTGACGTGTCCCAAATAGTCGCCGTCGTCGGAATACAGTATAACAAGGTCAAAGTGTATTCCGCATATCATTAGGTATCTGTGTGCGGAAAGAATGCCGACAACGCTGGTAAAAGATGTTCCTCCGTTCTCCGGCGCTTCGGTCAGTTCAAAACAAACGACAGGAATGTCTCCTGAGATGCCGAAGCGCCAAAGTCCGTCGGGCGTTGTACGCATAAGCGGCTCAACGCTTGTTCTCGGAAACGGATGTGTTACGCATGTCAGCAGAAGCGGAATAAATCTTGACGCGTTTTTATCCGGAATATAGGGAAGCGGAGAGGGAAGAAAGCATTTTGCGGTTTTTGAAGAAACCGATACGGAAGACGCTCTTCTGTTTTGACGCAATTCCGACGTCTCTGAACGAACAGAATTTATTACGGAAATGCATTCGTCTCTGCTGTAACCGTAAGAGATTAGAAAATCGCAGGAGTATTTTCCTCCAACCGACGAAGAACGTTTTTTCATGGCGCAAAACGGAATGATGCACGCCCCGTCCAAATTATCAAATTTTTTTGAAGCAAGCTGTATAAGTTCGTCTTCGCTGTACATAAGCGGAAGCAAAGAATCCCTGCGAGTCAGAAATTCCGACTCATGCCATGAGCTTTCAAAGCTTACTGCGATATCTCTTTCTTTTTCGCCGTCGGTTCTCGGTCTGCGTCTGAATAAGAGAACGCCGTTATCTTTTACAAATTCAGACTCGACGGACAGATCGTAAAATGCCGGATGAACCGAATATTCGGAGAATGGAGCAATTACCGGCTCAAACTCAATCATCGGACAAACGTGTCCGAAAATATTTGATAATTCAATATTAACAAGCAAGCACCTGTAATTTCTGTGAATTCCGAATCTGACTTTGTATCTGCATTTGCAAAATTCGCCGGAAAAAACAATATTTGATTCGGATTCCGTCATATTTGCATTTTTAAGCAGATCTATAACTGCGCCGTCGTTCTCAAGAGCAACATGGAGGCTTTTTATTCTTCCGCGTAAAAACGGATTTGGCGTAAGGTCATCGTTTCCGCACGACAGCATAACCGACCCGTCGGCAGAGGCGATAATTCTTGCTGAACCGTTGGAAATAAGCGCGGTATACGAGTCTCCCTGACGTTCGGTATTTTTTTCGTTTTCACGAGGTATCCGTACCAATGCTGTATATGAAGCCGGATTTTGAGAAACGCGGTTTGAACGCATAAGCTTTGTATCCGCCGGTACTTTTTCTTCAAGCAGCTCAAATGCCGACGCGGTGACCGCGCTTTTCATAAACCGTTTTACAAAAATGTTTCCGAAGCAGGCGTTTGCGGCAGATACAATGCTCATTCCGGTGTGATGCGCCATATAGCTCCGCACAACGGCGGATTCTTTTGAGTTCATGTCAATGGATTCGTAAAATCCAAATTCACCGTAAAGCCCGCGGCTTTTAAGAAGGTCAAGATTCCGCAGGGCTGCGGACGGGCTGAACGGAAGAACCAAAAAAGATGAATAAGGTGATATTACGGCGTCTTCGTCCAGTCCGTGTCTCAGCCCGAGCTTCTGTACTCCGAAAGCCTTGTACTGATAATTCATTGCAGCGTCAAAAGCGTAATATCCGCTTTCGGATTTTCCCCAAACGCCGCGTATAGAACAATGCCTCTGTTCTTTTAACGCATAAAGCAGCGCTTCATGGGACAAAGAGCCATACGGTACAGGCAGGATCAGAGAGGGCATAAAATACTCGAACATTGTGCCTCCCCACGACGCAATTCCGATTTTACCGCCGCTCCCGATAACCGGACGGCTAAGCGCGCTCCAGTGGTCACGGCTTACAGTTCCGTTTGCAACCGCAAGATATGAGGCTGTTCTCGCCTCGCTCATTAGAAGATCATAACAATTTTCGCTCAGTTCTTCCTTTAATGTGTCATAGCCGATTGAAAAAAGCTTTTTCTTTCGGTTATAGAACACCGAAAAATCCGCACCGTCAACAAGGTTTTCAATTTGTGAAATGACTCCGCTTGTATTGTCTGTTTCATTAAAAATATCGGAAATTCCGGCCTGCAGCGTTATTAGGCAGCAAACAAAATTTCCGCTGTCTACCGTTGAAACATACGAATGACCGATTACTTCAAGCGTTTCTGTATCGTACCAGTTGTAAAGATGTCCGTTGAATTTCGGAAGCTTCATGACGGTATTAAGCGTATTTGTTATTCTGCTGAGCAATTCGCCGTCGGTGATAAAACCGAAATCGTACGCGGCAAGGCACGACAGAAGATAAAGTCCGATATTTGTGGGAGATGTTCTGTGTGCTGTTGCGTCCACCGGCGAAAGCTGACGGTTGTCGGGAGGAAGAAAGTTGTCTCCCGAGGTTACAGACGCTTCGTAAAATCTCCACATGTCAAACGCATATTTTGTTACCGCAGGAACTTTTTCCTTCGGCACTACGCATTCGCGGTACTTATATTCTTTTCCGATGAGTACGGAAACCGGAGGAAGCAAGATCCACATTATACCTATAAAACGGTAGAAAAGGTGCGGAGACAAAAAAGCCAGTACAGCACCTGCGACAACCGACGGAGACATTTTTATAAAGCTGCTCATCAGACTGTTTTTAGCTTTATCGGCAGCGTCCGCCGTTGTCCATTCAAGCATTTTTCTTTTTGAAAACAGCATTCGGTAAAGCGCTCTCAAAATTGCGTCGCACGTTACATATGCAAGATAGAACAACGACATGACCGACCAAAATAAGTTCAGGACAGCCCGTTTGACTTCCGGAAGCGCATTGCCGAAGAAATTTCTTCCGACGGTTCCCGTCATACGGACCAATGATACTAAAGAAGGAAAGATAATATACAGAAACGACATAAAGAGCGCCGCGGTATCTGACGGATATGAAGAAAACGCGCCCAAGAGAACGACAGCTGCCGTAAATACCGGCACGGACGCACGTCTGATATTGTCATATATTTTATATTTTGATAATGCTGTAACGGGATTTATTATATTTTTTCCCTGTGCGTTCCTGACATGGCGCATTGCAAAGGCAAGGGATTGAATATCTCCGCGTATCCATCGGTGAAGTCTCATAAAGAATGAAGAAGGAGTTTTCGGAAGGCTGTCTGTCAGAGATATATCGGTGAGCGCAGCCGTGCGAAGCCGTGAACCTTCAAGAAGATCATGACTCAGTACGCTTTCATCGGGAAATGCGTCGTCAAGCAGCGAGGCAAACACGTGGACATCAAAAATGCCCTTTCCGCAGAATATTCCTTCTCCGAACACGCTCTGGTAGGTTTCATAAGCGGCGTTTGAGTAAATATCAGAGCCTCCGTTGCTTTGCAGCACCGTAAAAGGAGTTTTTCTGGCGCTTCTTAGCGATGTTTCCATGCGCGGCTGCATAACTCCATAACCGCCAACGACCCTTTTGTCCCGGATAACAGGTGTGTTTGCCGGATGTACCATGCTTCCGACCATTTCACGAACGGCTCCGGTGTATAGCCTGGTGTCAGAATCAAGTGTCACAATGTATTTAACGTCATGCAGGAATTTTTCGTCGCAGACAACGGTTGAAAAACCGATTGAATTTCCATGCGGCTTTAAATTGCATATCAGTCGGGCAAGCTCGAGAACGGCACCGCGTTTTCGTTCCCAGCCGATAAATCTTTTTTCTCCTTCGGAGTAAAACCTGCTGCGAATAAAAAGACAGAACGAACCGTTGTATTTTTTGTTAAGTTCTTCGACTCTTTTTGAACACGCTTCAAAAACAGCGCTGTCTGACGGCTCGCTGTTATGCTCTGAATCGGATAAATCCGCAAGAATTCCAAAACGGACGTTTTTATCCCGGTTGGCGCAATAATATTCTTCAAGTCTGTTAAAGATATCGGTGTCTTTTTCGCTTTTCAGCAATGTTGTTATGACAACGAGAGTTTTGGCTCCGTCGGGAATATTCTCCAGATTAATTCTCGCCGGAGGATCGGAAATAATTATTTTTGAAGCGGTACGATCGCATATTTGTTTTGTAAATTCGGTCAAAGGAACAAAACACAGCAGACTCAGGACGGGACTGATTCCCATGATCAGTGCCGCGGCGGTTATAAGAGCCGCCGACAGATAAATAAGCGGAATATAAATCCGGCTGATTTTCGCATGACGGCATCCGAAAAGCTCCTGATCGGACATAGAGCGGAGCGCGTCGATTTCGCTGATATTTCGTTTTAGCGAATTGTCTCTGATTCTCCTGCGGCAGCGTGATTTTGTCTGTTCGGTTGATTCGGAAAAACTGTTGCGTTTATGCAGCAGATTTTCGCACTCGGACAATCCGGTAAGCAAAACATCGAAATCAAGCGCTTCAAGATCCCGTAGCAGGCTTATACATTCGTCGAAAGTTAAGGAACCGTCAACTGTACGTAGCAATATGACTGCAAAAATATAATCGCTTATCATACCTATTTCTCCGTATGAAAGCCCTTCGCATTGTGACAAAGCCGAGACGACATTTTCAGAGTCAAATCCGCCGCGTTCTTTTCCGATAAACTCACAAAGCTTTTCAAAAATCGCAGGATATTGTATTTTGAGACTTTTTCCTCCAAAGCTCATACTGCGCTTTTTTGCAATAAAAATGCCGTCGCAGTCTTTGTACTTTCGTTCAAGTGTTTTCATGAGCCTGTTTATATTTATCTTTCCTGACATAAATAACGTCCTTTCGGAAATAGTTAAAAATAGTCTTATATATTATTTTCCGGAAATTTCAAAATTATCCCGATTGTTTTGGAAAGATAAATTATTGCCCGTACAGTTGTTTTTTTTTTATTTTTATTGTATTATAAAATAATAAACAACAACAGCCAAAAGAAAAAGGTATATATAAAGCATGAAACTGATTATCGCTGAAAAACCGAGTCTTGCAAGAAACATCGTTGCGGCTATACCGGGCGGAATAATGAAAAAAAACAAGTACAGCTATACAAACGGGGAGTATACCGTAACATGGGCGTTCGGACATCTGTTTTCTCTTTGCGATATAGAAGATTATAACCCCAGACCCGAAGGCGTTGAAAACTGGACCATGGCAAACTTGCCGTGCTTTCCCAAAAAATATCGTTTCGAACTAAAAAAAGACGGCAGCGGAAAAACGGATACCGGAATAAAAGAACAATTTGAAGCCATAAAAAATTTGTGTAAGTCCGCCGACACAATTATTAACGCCGGAGACTCTGACCGAGAGGGAGAAATAATCGTAAGAATAATTATTGATCATGCGCTGACAAAAGAGGAAAAGTCGGCAAAAAAGCTTTGCAGGCTTTGGCTGCCGGATCAGACCGCCGAAACGATTGGCAAAGCGCTTGAATCTCCGGGAGATGAATGCGAT
Source organism: Bacillota bacterium (assembly GCA_029219205.1). Classification (GTDB taxonomy): domain Bacteria; phylum Bacillota; class Clostridia; order Oscillospirales; family CAG-272; genus SUG1495. The sequence continues at coordinate 26,350 of JAQXSY010000164.1, forward strand.
TACGATAATCTTGCATACGAAGGCTATGCCAGAACGTTCATAGACTGGCTGTATGGAGTTAATCTGACCCGATATGCAACTCTGCGCACCGGAACCTTGCTTCGAGTCGGAAGAGTTATTGTTCCGATAGTAAAAGCGATATATGACCGTGACATGCAGATTGAGCATTTTGTGCCCGAAAAATATTATTCCATATCAAGCAGCATAAACGGAATTGAATTGAATTCAAAAAAGAAATTTAAAAAAGAAGAGTTAGACAAGGCGAATGCGTCATGCGCAGAGTATAATGCAGCGGGAGCTTATGTTGTGTCTGTAAAAAGAAAAAAGGACACGGTTAATCCCGGAAAGCTGTATTCACTTTCAAAGCTGCAGAGTTTTCTCGGGAAAAAATATAAAATGTCCATGTCCGACAGTCTTGCGGCGGTACAGAGGCTGTATGAATCCGGATATGTAACATATCCGAGAACAAATTCGGAATATTTGGCGTCTGCTGAAAAGGACAAGGTCAAAGAAATCATTCAGCAGGTTGCGGAAGTTGGGTATCATGTCGAATTCAAAGACGGCAAAAGCATTTTTGATGACTCCAAAATCGAATCGCACTCGGCGCTTACTCCAACAAAAAAAATTCCTAAAAAGGACAGTCTCGGACCTGACGACGCAAAAGTATACGGGGCGATAATCCGTCGATTTGCCGCCGTTTTCTGCTCGGAACCTTGCGTAGCGGACAAAACCGAAATAATAATAAACGTCGGCCCGCGCGATGCAGAACCGATCGAACAATTCACAATTAAAGGTACGGTAATTCTGGAAGCCGGCTGGACCAAATATGACGATTATTCCGCAAAGGACAGGGTTTTGCCCAAGCTAAACAAAAATGACGATATTCCCATAGATTTCAAGCCCATTGAAAGAGAGACTTCACCCCCGAAGCACTATACAATCGAGACTTTGAACAATTACCTTAAAAACCCGTTCAGAGAAGACATTGCCGCTGCAAATTCGGAAACTTCCGACGAACAAAAGGACGATTCGGAGGACTATAAAGCAATATTTGAAGGGCTTGAGCTCGGTACTGAGGCAACGCGGACCGGAATAATCGACAACGCGAGAAAAAGCAGGTATATAGAGCTGAATAAAAACACCTACACAATACTTCCGGACGGCAAATATATGATAGAATCGCTTTCACGTCTCGGCATTGGTATGGATAAATACAAAACCGCGCATATCGGACGCGCTCTCAAAATGGTCTATCGAGGCGAATATAAAATAACTCAGTGTCTGGCGATTGCACAGTCTGAAATTGCCGAAGTTTTCGAAGAAAAAAACTGCGCTTCGCCCGAAACGGATACCGAAGAGGGGTTTTACGGTGATATCGTCGGAAAATGCCCGCTGTGCGGAGAAAACGTTGTCAAGGGAAAGTATGCTTACGGCTGCGCGAATTATAAAGAATGCGGTTTTAAGATACCGCTTGTTATATGCGAAAGGGTGATTTCAAAATCAAATGCTGTTCTGCTGCTCGAAAACGGTATTTCTTCGAAAATTTCGGGATTCCGTTCGAAAAACGGCAAGCTTTTTGACGCACGGTTGAGAATTAAGGACGGTAAAACGGTCTTTGACTTTTCGTAGCCTGACAGCGTGTTCCGACGATTTGACACAGATTTTACAATAGCCTTCTTTTCGTTTTTACATTGATATTTTATTATGTAATTACAGAGAAAAAATTGAAATGATTAAAAAGAAAAAGGAGATTGTTGTAATGAAGAAAATTTTAACGGTTTTATTTACTTTAATTTTAACAGCGGCCATGTTTTCAGGCTGCTCCAAAAGTCAGGCGGTTTCAACCGACGGATCAACGTCAATGGAAAAAGTAATAGGCGCATTGGGCGAAGCGTTTACGCAAAAGTACAAGGATATAAAATTTACATATAATCCGACAGGCTCCAGCGCAGGAATTACGGCGGTTTCGGAAGGACGCTGCGATATCGGATTATCAAGCCGCAGCCTGAAGGATTCAGAGAAGGAAAGCGGACTTACAGAAAAAGTTCTGGCATACGACGGTATCGCAGTAATAGTTCACCCCGATAATCCGGTAAGCACTTTTTCCGTTGATACGATTGCAAAGATATTTACCGGAGAGATTACAAACTGGAAAGAAATCGGAGGAAACGACGCAGTCATAGTTGTCATCGGCAGAGAAGCCGGCAGCGGAACAAGAGACGGCTTTGAGTCGGTCACCGGTACGACAAATAATTGCAAGCTTCGTCAGGAGCTGACCTCAACCGGAGACGTTATTACAACGGTTGCAACAAATCCGGATGCAATCGGCTACGCGTCGCTTGCCTCTCTGAAAGACAGTGTTAAAGCAGTTTCCGTAGACGGCGTATATCCGACCGAAGAAACGGTTAAAGACGGAACTTATAAGGTTCAGCGTTCGTTTGTACTCGTAACAAAAAGCGGTGTAAGCCTATCCGATGCAGCGCAGAAGTTCTACAATTTCATAACCTCAGAGGAAGCGTCGGAGATTATCTCAAAGGCGGGCGCAGTGGCCGCAAACTGATAGTCATGAAAGAAAGTATAGTTTATTCCGCGCGCAGGTCAGTTATCGCGCGCGGAAATAATGCTCTTCGGTATCGGTTTGTGGGAGGCGGTATCTGTGAAAAACAAAAAACGTCTGCTTGAAAATATCATTCACGGAATCTTTCTCTGCCTTGGTCTGATAACGGTCGGATGTGTCCTTGTAATCACTTTATACCTTTTTATTGCCGGAATACCGGCAATCAGAGAAATCGGATTCGTGAACTTTATTTTCGGAAAAGAATGGGCTTCAACCGAAACGCCACCGAAATTCGGAATTCTTCCTTTTATTCTTACAAGCGTTTACGGAACTGCCGGCGCGGTTGTTTTCGGCGTGCCGGTCGGATTTATGACGGCGGTTTATCTTTCAAAGCTCGCGCCGCCGCGCGTCAAAGCTTTGGTTGAAACATTTGTCAACCTTCTTGCAGGTATTCCTTCTGTTGTATACGGTCTGGTTGGCATGCTTGTGTTGGTCCCCGCCATCAGAACAATTTTTAATCTTTCCGACGGCTCCGGACTGCTTGCCGCAATAATTGTTCTTGCCGTAATGATTCTTCCTTCAATAATTAAAGTTTCAATGACATCGCTCGAAGCTGTTCCAAAAGAATACGAGGATGCGTCTCTTGCACTCGGGGCAACGCCGGTCGAAACATACTTCAGGGTATCTGTACCGGCGGCAAAAAGCGGAATTGCGGCGTCAGTTGTACTTGGCGTCGGCAGAGCAATCGGAGAGGCAATGGCAGTAATTATGGTGTCGGGCAATGTTGCGAATATGCCTTCATCCCCTTTTCAAAGCGTGCGTTTCCTTACAACCGCAGTTGCAAGCGAAATGGCTTATGCCGAACAGGGACTGCGGCGTCAGGCGCTGTTTTCCATTGCATTGGTTTTGTTCTTGTTCATAATGCTTATAAACGCGGCGCTGAACTTTTTCCTGAAACGCAGTAAGGAGAAATAAAATGAAAGATAAAATGTTAATCAAACGCAGGATATACGTAATTATTATGCGTATATTGATGTACGTGTCAACGGCTTTGACCTGCGGATTAGTTTTGTTTCTTATCGCTTACGTAATGATTAAGGGACTTCCCGGTATTTCATGGCAGCTTCTTTCAACCGCACCGAGTTATCTTTCCGAAACAAAAGGAATTCTTCCGGACATACTTAATACGCTGTACGTTATAGCAGCAACTCTCGTGATTATGATTCCTGTCGGAGTCGGCGCGGCGGTATATCTTACTGAATATGCAAAAAACAAAAAACTGGTGTCTGCTGTTGAATTTGCAGCCGAAACGCTTTCCGGTATTCCGTCAATAATTTACGGACTTGTTGGAATGATGATTTTCTGTCAGTTTTTTAAAATGAAAACCTCGCTTATTTCCGGAAGCCTGACTTTGGTTGTTATGAATCTTCCGACAATAATGAGAACAACGCAGGAAAGTCTGAAAACCGTTCCGCAGATCTACCGGGAAGGCGCGTTTGGGCTTGGCGCCGGAAAATGGCGCGTTGTACGTACTGTCGTACTTCCCGGATGTGTTGACGGAATTGTGACCGGATGTATTTTGTCTGTCGGACGTATAATCGGAGAAACTGCGGCTCTTCTTTACACCGCCGGCTTTGCTCATACCATATATAATTTTGCGGAAGGTATGCGCAGCGCAGGCGCAACGCTTACGGTTGCTCTTTACGTTTACGCAAAAGAGCAGGGAGAATTTGAAATTGCTTTTGCGATAGCGTCAATTCTGATGATTTTGACTTTGATTATCAATTTTTCCGCATCGCTTGTAGGCAAATATTTCAAAAAAAGGAGAAGCACATGACCGGAATAATAGATGTAAAAGATCTTTGCCTTTGGTACGGAAGTACGCAGGCTTTAAAAAATATTAATGTATGCATACCCGAAAAAAGTATAACGGCTCTTATCGGCCCGTCAGGATGCGGAAAATCGACTTTTCTGAAAACGCTTAATCGTATGAACGATCTTATTCCAGGCGTCCGTGTCAGCGGAGCGGTTAATTACAGGGATAACGATATATACAAACCCGAGGTTGACGTAAATGAGTTGAGACGAGAGATCGGAATGGTTTTTCAGAAGCCCAA
>JAQXSY010000165.1 GCA_029219205.1 Bacillota bacterium
AGTAACTTGTTATCCTCCATATTCTCACCTCTGTCTTTGAATCGATTCACTATTATATACAATCGAAAACGCTAAATCTTACACTTCTACTTGAACCTATATAAAATTTTATCAAAAAAATTTAATTTGGCAAGTTTCGAAGGAGAAAAGTGAAAAGGCGTGGTTCAGCATTGAAAAGACGTTTTTTGACCAGTTCTGTACTGGTCAAATTGTGGTCAAAAATTACTGCGAAATCACAAATTGTGCAGAATGTTGAAAAAATGACCGTTTTCAAGGGATTTAAGCCTTAAAAACGGTCGATTTTTGGTCGAAGTGACAGGACTCGAACCTGCAGCATCCTGGTCCCAAACCAGGCGCGCTACCAATTGCGCTACACCTCGATGGTGAAAAAACTTATGAAATTGTAGTTCTCACAGAACTGGTCAAAATTGTGGTCAAACCACTTTTGCGAGGGTAGGTCAAACGGCAAATGCTAGTTTTTCCTCCGTTTTTCTCGCGTTTCCTCGCTTTTTTGAAGAGGGGATCGGGTAGCGACCTTTAGCTCCCAAATGTCGCGCGCTACCAACTGCGCTATACCCCGATTATTTTTTATCGTTTGAACGGTCAAATCTGAAATTTTGATATATTTTAAAAGAATTGAGGGAGAAAAAAGTTTGGTGTTTAAAAGGATTTGATATTTTACTTTTTTCGATAAGTGTCTTTACTTACGAGAACACTAAAAGCTCGGGCATAAGCTCACGGAATTATATCACTTCAGATTATTACGCGTATATAAACGAACAACAAATATATTATATCAAAATAAGAACGGTATGTCAAGAAAAACGAATAAAAAAGCTACGTCGGCTTGAACTTAATTTTCAAGCCGACGTCAAAAAATTTTTACTTGTTCTTTGAGATTTTCAGATTTAAAAGCAATGTTACTGCGACAATTATTCCGATCGCAACGAAAATGCCGAGCATACCCATTCCGAGATAATATAAATTGTCTACAAAAGCCATATAATTAATCATAAAATCAGCCTTTCATATAATGTTACATGAAAAAATCAAGTATCAGACCGCCTGCAATGACAGAAGCAATCTGTCCGGAAACATTAACTCCCATGGAATGCATAAGAAGAAAATTCTGGTTGTCCTCTGCAAGTCCCATTTTGTGAACAACACGTCCGGACATGGGGAATGCGGAAATTCCCGCCGCACCGATCATGGGGTTGATTTTTTTCTTTAGGAAAAGATTAAGGATTTTCGCAAAAACTACTCCTCCGGCGGTGTCAAAGATAAACGCAAAAAGACCGAGGCTGAGGATAAGAAGTGTTTGGGGCTTAAGGAACTGCTCTGCCTGCATCTGCGAAGCAATCGTAAGTCCGAGAAGCAGGGTAATTAGATTTGCCAGTATCTTCTGTGCGGTTTCCGAAAGCTGATTCAGAACGCCGCATTCTCTGAGCAGGTTTCCGAACATTAGAAATCCGACAAGGGAAACCGATGACGGCGCTATCAATCCGGCAATTATGGTAATTATAATCGGAAAAAGGATTCGTGTGCGCTTTGAAACTTCCTTAGGCTCATACGGCATACGGATCATGCGCTCTTTTTTTGTTGTAAGAAGCTTTATTACAGGCGGCTGAATGATCGGAACAAGCGCCATATATGAATAAGCGGCTACCATGATTGCGCCGAGGTAGTCTGATTTAAGCTTCTGAGCAACAACTATGGATGTGGGACCGTCCGCTGCTCCGATAACTGCTATGGAAGCTGCGTCTTTAATATCAAAGAACATTGATGCCGTACAAAGTGTAAAGAATATACCGAATTGAGCGGCAGCCCCGAAAAACATCAGTTTGGGGTTTGAGAGAATAGGTCCGAAATCAATCATGGCTCCTATTCCTATGAATAAAAGAAGCGGAAAAATCTCATTTGAGATTCCGGCTTTGTAAAGCGTTGACAAAGCGCCTTCTTCGAGCGCTCCGTTTATTAATTGGTCGACAGCTCCGGAAAAAGGCAGGTTAACAAGAATTGCGCCAAAGCCCATAGGAAGGAGCAAGGTGGGCTCCATGTCCTTTTTTATCGCAAGATAAATTAAAACGAAGCCTATCAGCCACATAACTAATTGCTGCCATGTCAGACTGAACAGGTTTTCATATAGAAAAGTCATTGCGGTTTCCTTTCATAAAAACATTTTTTAACAAACCGTATAATTATATCACGTTTTTTCGGTTTAAGCAATGTTTTTTATGAATTTGCTTAAAAATAGCAGTTTCTTGAAATATTATTCTGAAAATCGTTTTTTCATGGCGCCGGAAATGTCCTGTGATATAACGTTCATATGTTTTAAAAGAATTAATCAAATCCTGTCATTCAATTAAATCGTTAAGACGGTGAACTGCCGATGCAATATTACAAATGTATTCTTCAGAATCCTCGGGAGATGCTAAGTCTGTGATATCCGTCAGAATCGCAATGGCATACGGAGTTTTGCCGTATACTATCGCCATGTCATGAAAAGCGTCATAATCCCTTCCGTATTTATGAGGCGCTTCGTCCGGCGACACGGCTTTTTGTATCATATTCCCACAATCGGATCTGAGCATACAGTCGCGCATCATGACGGCGTTATCGCTTCCTCCGGAAAAGTATTCATACATATCTCGAAGAAAAAGCACTGCATCATGCGCCGACATGCCGGTATAGTTGCCGCGCCCGAACGACGATGTGCCGAGCTTTTCTCCGAATGCGTAATAACTGCCGTAACCAAAAGTATCTCTCAGCGCTTTAAACGCTACGTTATCCGAATAGAGCAGGGCATATTCAATCAGCTGCTTATAAGTATATACCGTGCCGTCTTCCGAATACACGATTTTTCCGGTTCCGTAATAAAAATGCTCTTTTCTGTTATATACAAATTCTCTGCTGAAGTCGTACTTGTTATTTAACCCATAATAGATCACCGATCCGTCGGCGGCTCTGGGAGCGTTTTTCAGATATTCGTCGGCTGATTTCAAAACCATTAGTATGTATGACGCTTTGACAAGGCTTGCTCCGTATATCGACTTGTCGGCGTTGAATTCATAAGATATGCCGTCGTTGAGTCTGCAAAACGACAGCTCTACGGTTTTTCCTCCCGGAGGCGAACACAAAAGCGAATAAAGATTTCTGCATATTTCAAGAGCCTTTTTTCTGTTTTCGCCGCATTTGTTTGCCAATGCGGTTAACTCGGAAGGAAGTTCAATAAGTATGGAGTCATATACAAAATCCTCGGGTATGAATACACGCTTTGGATCAGAAAAACTTATTTGCTGTAATGATGTCAGAAATGTTGATGAGGCAAGAATCAGCGAGATAATTGCCCGGCAGAAAGTACCCAGCATTATATTTTTCTCCTAACAGAACAGGCAGACGCGGAAATCAACCGAGTCTGCCTGATTAATTTTTTTAGTTTGTCAGATTTTGTTGTTCTTTTTTGTCTTTTTGAGAATATCCATAATATCGTTGAAGTCGCTGTCGGATATGCCCTCATCAGAGGAATCTTCTTTTTCGGATTCATTTGCTTTTGATTCCTGCGTTGGCGGAACCGAAGTATCCTGCGGCTTCGCTGCGGATTCACGCTTGATTTCTTTTGCAGGCTCGGCGGTTGAGGACTGTTTTTTGGGCGTATCTTCAAATCCGGTGGCGATAACGGTTATGTTCATTGAATCTTCAAGGCTGTTATCGAACGCAGCGCCCCAAATTATCTGAGCATCGGGATGAGCCTCATCATGAATCATTGAAGAAGCAATATCAATCTCTTCAAGACCGATGTCGGGCGACGCGGTAATATTTACGAGAATTCCGCGTGCACCTGCTATGGATGTTTCAAGAAGAGGACTGGAAATTGCAAGTTTTGCGGCTTCCGAAGCTTTATCTTTACCCGAAGCGCTTCCGACGCCCATATGTGCGGAACCGGCATCATGCATTATAGACGTAACATCGGCAAAGTCCAAATTTACTATTCCGGGAACATTAATAAGATCGGAAATACTTTGTACGCCGCGTTTGAGGACATTATCAGCCTCTGCGAAAGCATTTGCAAGAGTGATTCTTGTTTCGGAAATCTGTTTCAGACGTTCATTCGGGATAACAATTAGAGAGTCAACACACTCGCGCAGCTTAACGATTCCGCCTTCTGCGGCCTCCATACGGCGTCTTCCTTCAAAAGCAAAGGGTTTTGTTACGATACCGATGGTGAGGATATCCATATCATGCGCAATTTTTGCGACAACGGGAGCGGCTCCGGTTCCGGTTCCTCCGCCCATACCGGTGGTTATGAACACCATATCCGCGCCCTGAAGCGCCTGAGCAATTTCGTCCGCGCTCTCTTCGGCTGCGCGCGCGCCTATATCAGGGTTAGAACCTGCGCCGTGTCCTTTGGTGATCTTGTCACCGATCGGAATTTTGCGAGGTGCCGCGGACAACATCAGCGCCTGTTTATCGGTATTGATGGTTATAAACTCAACTCCGCGAATATTTGTTTCAATCATTCGGTTAACGGCATTGCATCCGCCGCCGCCGACACCGACAACCTTTATATTTACTCCGCTGTCAAAGTTTTCTTCCAATTCGAACGGCATATATGTATCCTCCTGAATATTCTGTCCTTTAATAACTGTAAAATATATAAAATAAGCTGTTTATACTAATATGACTATTATATTATAAGATATTTTTGCGATTAATTCAAGATTAATATAACATTTTTTTTGTTTTTCTGTTACGAAAAAGCAAAATTTAACTAATTGTTAACATTTTTAACGGCTCAGTAAGAATACAAACCGTTTCCGAGCGTGACAATTGCGGAGTCGAGGTATTCAACATTGATTTGAGCTATGGAGTTTTCGTTGAACGACTTGTCCATGACTGCTTTTACGAAATCGAGCTTTTCGGAAATGTTTTCGTTGTTGCCGAGCTGAATGCGGTATCTTCCGTCGAACATAATCAAAACTATGTGATACTTATCGGAAGCGTCAATAAAATTAATATTACTGTTGAATACGGTTTCGGCGATATCTCCGATAAGCCCCAAGGTAAAATCAAAATTTTTGTCTCTGATAAACTCAAGTGCATAGCCTAAAATTGCCGACTTTACGCGAGGCGTGGAGATTCTGATCAAACCCGGCATTTCATTTAAAAAGGAATTATCCTTTGAAATGACAAGCACCCGAAGCGACGACGAAAGCAGAAAATAATCTCCGTCTATAATCGTATAGTATACCGGTGCTTCTTCCGTCACATTTATCACAAGGGAAGACGGAAGAACCCGCTTGATTGAGATTTTGCTGACATAGGGCAATTTCGCGACAACCCTTTTTTCAAGGTCGGAGCTTTTAACAGAGAAAAGATTTGGCTTGTCGGAAAGACTGCATGCTTCAAGCAGTTCCTCGGTTGTGTAAAACGAATTTCCGGTTACAGTGATATTTTGTGCGCGGAAGAAAACGGCGATGCAGATGCCGATGAAAATCGCGCAGACAAACAATGCAGTCAGTATATAAAAGAACCGTCTTCCAATCGCTCTGTTATCGAGCTTGTGCCGGTATCTTCGAGCCGACGCTTCGTTTACGGCTTCCGCGTCAAATCTGACATATTCATTTTTCGCGTCCACCGTTTTTTTTCTGAAAATCATCTGGCGGCAGTGCCGTAAAAAGGGCATCCTCCTTTTGTAAAAAATGGGCGCAGTTTTTTCTCCCGCTATTTATTCTATCATAAATTGCGCGAATTTAC
>JAQXSY010000166.1 GCA_029219205.1 Bacillota bacterium
GAGTCAGTGGCAAGCCTTCAAATACTGACGGAAACACAAAGACATCCACAGCATTCAGATAGTTATAAACATCAGGTACAACACCGGCAAAAACAACACTGTTCGAAAGACCGAGACGCTGTACCTTGGCTTTGATCTGATCAAAAAGAGTGCCTTCTCCTAAAAGCAGAAGCTTAACTTTCACATCAGCTTTTTTCAGGCAGTCCAGAATATCAATCAAAAAGCTTTGATTTTTAAATTCATCAAAACGTCCGACATGACCGATAACCAGTTCATCACCGAACCCGTATTTTTCACGGATTTCCAATCGCTTTTCCTGATTGAAGAGAAAGCGTTCGCAGTCTATTCCGTTGTTGACAACCGTCACAAGTCCTTTATCGAAATATTGATCTCCGAACATATACCGTCCGGCTTTTTCACCACAGGCAAGGCGGTCGGTACAAACTCTGTTGATATTCGATCTAAAAAAATCTTTGAATGCTTTCTTTTTTCCCTTTTCGGTTTCGGCTGTGTGACTATGCGAAATTCTGACCGGTACGCCGTTTTTCTTTGCGGCCTGAAGAACAAAAACGCTCATCGTATTGATATGGGAATGTACGATTTTATACTCCTTATGCTGACGGAAGAACTCGTCTAAGCCCTTGAGGTAATTTCCGAAATTCTTTATATTTCTTTCGGGTGTCCGGTATATTCTTCCGCCCATTTCTTCGATTTCATCTTCAAAATCAGCCCTTTTCGGGTCGTGAATCAAAAAATCAAACTGTACCTTTGTCCGGTCAATTTTACGGTAAAAATTCATCAGCATATTTTCAATGCCGCCTTTTTCCATGTAGGTTACAACCTGAAGAACTCTTACCATATTTTCACCTCAATCATTTTTATCAATTTGTTATTTGGAGTAGTTGTTAATTATCAAACGATACTTACCACTCGGATCTTTCGGTATCCCATTAACTCTATGTATAACAAAGTTCATATCGTCACCCATTGAGTAGTGAAGCTTATCCATGATAATTTTGTTCATTCGTTCATCAATGTAACTGCTGTCCGCACAAACATAAATATCAATTGTATCTGCACTGTTTTGAACAAACTGCATTGATTTTACGCTGTTTAAAAAATCTCCACTGACCAAAGACAGATAGACCGACGTAAAACGGCCTCTTGACTTTGTCTCGATAAAATCAAGCGTTCTACCGTCAATTCGTTCAACAAGAGGGAAAACCGATCCGCATTCGCAACAATCTTCGTCTTTTGAAAATACAATTCTGTCCCCGACTCGATACCTGATAAGAGGTGTTCCGTGAGTTTCGAAGCAAGTCACAAGCATATCACCGTTTTCATCCTGTTCAATTACTCCGGTATCAAGACAGTAATGCAACTTTCCACACTCGCACTCAGTAATAAACGGTGCACCTTCGCTTGAAGCGTATTGATCTCTGACCGGACAATCAAAGGCTTTTTCGATTTCTGTTCTGTAATGAGGTAAAAGAGTTTCAGCTGTCGGAAATATCGCTTTCGGTTTAAACGTAAGTCGAATTCCGTTTTGATTGATATATTTCGCCACTTCATATAATGCTGACGGATAGCCGTCAAGTGAATCGGGTTTATATTTATTCAGGTTTTCAACATAATACTTCACATTATTATCCTTGCAGTGATAACCGGAATAAATCCGCTGATTTGAAGCAAGGTTGTCACGCCAAAACACGTTCTTCTTTTGGCCGTCGGGAACAATCTTTGATGAATTGAAACTTGCTTTTTTCATTTTCAGGTTAACAAAGCCGTGCATCTCTTTAAATACATCAAGATATGCCATTCTTCTCTGCATATCTTCTTTCGTATAAATAAACCTCATTGACTTTCCAGTAGTTCCGCTGGTATTACTGACAATGCCAACGCTTTCTGTAACTGTATACATTTTTTCAATATTATGTCTGACCGTTTCTTTTTCAAGAATTGGTAATTTACTTAAATCATCAACGGTTTTAATTGAATCAATATTAACATTCGAATAGAACTCTTTATAAAACGGACTGTTTTCAAAGGCGAATTTGACAAATTCGGACACTTTTTTATTCTGATAATCTTGTGCTTGCTTCAAAGAGGAAAACCTAATATTTTTGTATTCTTCGATTGCTTTTTTATAAAATGCACCATATCTTTCTTTAAGATTCATTTCACCTTTAAGAGTTGTAAGAATATTTTGAATAAAAATCGGACTGTTGTTATAGATTGTCATTGAATCCATCACTATCACCTATATTCTTTGAAATCTATTTATCTCTTCATCAACAATAACTCCGTCTTTAATTATCAGCGCAGATTGCAAAACCTGATCCGGCTTATCCCCAATCAATTGTTCAAGATAAGGGTAAATCGTTTTTGAATTATCATTTGAGAATGTTTTGTAATACAAAGCCGGTGTATGGTCAACAACATAATGTACTATGCCATCAACAGTATAAGTCGGGTTTTCAATCGTAGTCGGCTCACTACTTTCAACTGCTCCGTGACGGTCACAGCTGACGTCAATTATCATTGAGTTCTTCTTCATACGCTTCAGATCATCTCTTGAAATAATGTGATCCGTTCGGGTAACATCCCAAAGAACGCAGTTGATTACAATGTCATATTTTTCTATTTCCTCTTTGAAAAGCTTTTCTATTCTGCGGTCATATTGAAAAACATCCGCACCGAGCATATTTAAAATTTTCACAACGCCTCTTGCTGTGTTTCCCTTTCCGATAACAGCAACCTTTGTTTCATAAGGCATGATTCCAAAGCACTGAAAAGCGTGCATTACTGCCGCTTCGCCTGCCAATTCGTTATTTCTCCAAAAAACATGACGACCGTTATAAAACATCTTTTCCCATGCATAAGCGGTAAGGGAGTTTTTTACTATTTTATCAGTTATATCTTTATTCTGTGTTGCATGGACCCAACCGAAAATTGTCTGACCGGGCTTAAGTGATTCAAGATAATCGGCATCACCTATTTTCGGATCACAGATTATCTGCTTACTCAAAACTTCTTCGCGTGAGCATATCCTGCAGCCCAAATTGCTGTATTCACAGTCATCTATCCCAAGAATTTCACCGTATCCCTTTTCAAAGTGCAAGCTTTCAGGCGATTTCATCAGCTTAATATGCTCAGGAATTATCGCTCTTCGGTTTTCGTTTTCCTTATGGCTGATAGGAAATCCGACTGTCTTCATATAATCACTCCCTTTGTTCCTTTTCCATTACAAATTCTCCTTATACCACTCGATCGCAAGCCGGATTCCGTCCTCAAAGCTGTAATCCGGATCATAGCCTAAAAGCTCTCTTGCCTTTGAGATGTCAGCGTTGCTGTGCTTGATGTCGCCCGCTCTGTCCGGTCCGAAAATCGGCTCCGTGTCCTTTCCGAGCGCCTTTGTCAGATGATAGTAAATATCAATCAGATACTCTCTGCCGCCGTAGGCGATATTGAACGCTTCACCACTTGCTTCCTTGCCGGCAAGGCAGGCTTTGAGATTCGCTTCAATGACGTTTTCAACGAACGTGAAGTCACGGCTTTGCTTTCCGTCGCCGTTAATCGTCGGACGCTCGCCGTTTAATAAAAGCTTGATAAACTTCGGAATGACCGCCGCATACGCGCCGTCGGGGTCCTGACGTTTTCCGAAAACATTAAAATACCGAAGCCCGACCGTTTCAAGTCCGTAATGCATCGCATACTGCTTACC
>JAQXSY010000167.1 GCA_029219205.1 Bacillota bacterium
ATCTAAATGTATACCTTTTGGTAGCTACAAGAATTAAAACTTAGTTTGTACGTGCAGTTATACGTGCAGTTATTTACGACACTTCACACAATTTCCGTATCTAAATATGGTTATAACGCCAGACGGTCAAAATTTTTTAGATGAAGAAGAACGTTATTTGAACGCTTGGAGCTTTTCCGCTCACTCTCCTGCGGGTAAAACCTCCATTTTTCGGTTGACATAGGTCGGCAAATATGGTAAAATATTTTTATAATATAATAACAGAATGGTAAATTCAGAGGGAGTTACTTAATGATAAAACACACAGTTACACAATGGAATGAATTTTCTCCTCCGGCATATGTTTCAAACGGATTTATAGGGTTCAGATTTGCAAAGAACCCGTTCAAGGATATAATAGGCTTACTTTCAGGCTTTTACGGAATGAGAAACGGTCCGGACGTTGAAGCACTTGCGTCAATACCGACACCGAATTTTACTTTCTATTATCAGGACGAGGCTGTAGAACCGCAGATAATAAGCCAGACGTATGATTTTTCATGCGGAGAGCTTGAAACTGAGGCTGTGCTTGAATTTGACGGAAAAAAGATCTTTTTAAATTATTTGGTTTTCTGCGCACGCACATCACCTACTTTGCTTATGTCGTCATTGAAGCTGAAATCGGATGAACCGTGCCAAATAGGCATTAATTTAGAATATAAGATTTATTACGAAAGACTGGAAAAAACTATTTCAGAAATTGAAAGCTTTCCATGTCATAATCAATGCGACGGAAAATTCAAGCTTTATTCTTCCGACAGATCAACAACGGCAGGCGTAGTCTTCCGTTTGCTCGGCAACGTTTCACAGAAGAAGTCGGTGTCATCGCTCAGCACAAATGGATCAATTAATGTTACACCGGATGGCAAAACAGTTAATCTTGTTACGTCATACGTACCCGGAATGATGCACTGTGAGCCGCACAATCAGGCGCACAGAATGCTCAAGCTTGCCGAATGGAACGGTTTTGACAGAATCAGAGAGATGAACCGTGCTTGCTGGGCAAAGCTTTGGGAGAGCCGCATTGTTATTGACGGTGCAGGAGAAGAATGGCAGAACGTAATCGACGCATCGTATTTTTATCTTATGTCTTCTGTTTCCGCATTTGCACCTATTTCCGTCGCGCCGTTCGGATTGAGTCAGCCGGATAGCTACGAGGGACATTGTTTCTGGGATACGGAAAGCTTTATGTTCATACCGCCGCTGTTTTGCGCTCCGGAAATTGCATATTCCATGCTTGAATACAGATTTGAACGCTTGGATGCCGCAAAGAACAATGCAAAGCTCAACGGATACAGAGGAATACAGTTCCCTTGGCAAAGCGGTACAACCGGATGCGAAGTAACAACTCCGTATGTAGGACAGGCAGGAGGCGCGGGTGAACAGCATATTAATCTTGACGTTGCACTTGCGTTTGATGCATATGCAAGGATATCTGGTGATGAATGCTTCCTTAGGGAAAAAGCATGGCCGGTTATCAAAGGCGTTGCTCAATGGATTGAGAGCAGAACAGAAAAAACCGAGCGCGGATATGAGATTCTTCATGTAACGGGCATTGACGAAGAAAGCGACGATGTACCGAACGATTCTTACACCAATTTAATGTCTCAAAAAATATTGCGTGCAGCAAATGAATATTCCGAAAAACTTGGGTTTGGAATAAACAATAAATGGTTGGATATTGAAAGAAATATGTTCATTCCTTTCAGAGAGGACGGAGTATTGCTTCAGTATGAGGGAATGCCTGACAAAGATGATCTGGCCTCAACGACGCTTATGTCTTATTTCCCGTACGGATATACGTCCGGAAACGATATTCCGACATTTGAGTATTATATAACTCACGGAATGGAAAGATATTTGGTTTACCCAATGCTTTCAGGTTTTCTCGGAGTTTTCCCTGCATGGGCAGGAGACAGGGAAAAGGCGCTTGCTTTTTATGAAAGGGCAAATCTTACATTTTTCTGTCAGCCTTTCTATGCTTGTGCGGAATGGGCAATCTGCAACGAGGAGGAACGTATTAATCCGAAGGATTTTATAAACACAAGCTTTATTACGGCAAGAGGCAGCCTTCTTTCGGGACTCATTATGGGACTTACGAAGATGTGTCCGTGGAAAGGAAAACTGGGCAGTGCTCCTGACGAATGGCTCGGCGAGAATATTATTCTTCCTGAAGGCTGGAACAGCATTACAGTCGGAAAAATTTACCTTCATGGCAAGCCATATAAGCTCACAGCGGTAAACGGTGCTAAGAAAGCGGTTCTTGAAGAACTGAATGATTAAGGTCATTTATTGCATTTTGTTTGGAATTTAATAAAAAATAAATCGCTGCAATGTTTAAAACACGGGCATTGCAGCGATTTTTCTCATCAGTTAACTTGTCGCGTGTATAAAGCCCGGTTTCCGTATGTCCGAAAAATTATCCCTTGAAATCTTGTAATTTCAAGGGATTTTTTCTTTTTTTACAAATGCAAGCGCCTTGCTTTAAATCTCCGTAAATGAATAATCATATTTCTTTGATTTCTGAAAGATTCAAGCATATTTTTTAAGGACTTACAAAGTAACTTTTTATCTTTTTCTATGAAGTTAAATTTTGAATCAATACCTATTACTGATCCTTACAAACTCGTTGTATTCGTCTTCGGTTCTCCGGCATACAAATTCCTGGCTCGACGTCATCAGGTATTCGCCGTTCATGCCGGAGGCGATTCGGAAAACCGCTTTTGCCCTGTAGCCTTCCTCCGTCAGATGCGGTTCGTCATACTCCCACGAGTTTCCGATTTGAATCGGTAGATACTCGTCAGGCTTTGACGCGGGAACGGAATATGTGTTCAGCAGGCACTCCGCATAGCATTCTGAGCCCCATGAGGAGGCGGTCTTAACAATGCCGACTCCGGGAGCAAACCAATATTCTTTAACGCCGCAGTCCATGTGGCTGTAATTATTCTCAAAATACCATCTGTCATCGGCGTCCGCAGGTTTGTCAACGCGAAGTGTAATTTTCCGACAGTTTTTAAAGCTGCCCGCCGGAACGGTGACATTGCCGCCGTCCTCGACCGTGAAAATAAGCTTTAGTCCGTCTTCAATTTCTTTCTCCTCGGTATATCCCGGGATCCATTTATCATCCCAAAGCATATGCATAAACTGATGCAGATACCGAAAAGGCTTGATGCCGAAGATCCTGTCCTCATACCTGCCCCGTGCTCCGAGACGATACGGACCGAAGGATGTGACATAAGGGTTAATAAATCTCACCGTTCCCTTTCCGGCGGCAACTGTGGAAGCATTTATCGATGAAGGGCAGAATCGGTATCCTTTTTTCTGATACTCCAGAAAACGCTCCAGCACTTCTATGCCGTAAAGCGATATTCTTACCGACTGTTCGCTGATGTTTAACCGAATCGCTTTCTTCAGCATTTCGATTGCCTCTTTGATTTTCCAGTCAGCACAAAGTCTGGCTGCAAGTCCCACATAAACCGACGAATCAAGATTTGTTGAGCTTTCGAAATTCTTTGCGAGGGTAAACGGAGATATTACCGAAAGAGTTGTCAGCTTCCCGTCGGTATACTCAACCGTACGCTCAATGCTCTGATAACTCCAGTCGGGAATATCGGGGTTTTTGTAAACCCAGCGGTTGCCGACGGCAAACGGCATATACCCTTTACCGCCCTTGATTGTATATTCCGTCAGTTCATAGTTTTCGGTTTTACCTTCGCATACCGCCCTTACCTTTACAAGGCCCACATTGGGAGCATACCACGCATCAAGCGTATATTTGAAATACTCTTCGGATTCGGTTCTCATATGCAGGCATCCGGAAAACTCCCCGGAAGCAACCGAAATTATCTCATCTTTCGCGATACATTCAAGCGATGTGCCGTTTTGGGTATCTGTAATCTTGTCATTCGGTTTCATGCCGGCATCAAACAGAGTACGTTTACAAACGGAAGCATAATACAAAAAAGAATTCAGCTTCAGGTCAATACCCGGAGTCGAAAAGAATTCCGAAAATCCCGGCTGATAATAGAATACAAGCCGGTCGCCGTCGGTGAGAAGTCCTTCAGCCGACGCTTCAAATCCTGAAACTCCGTCATATGAGTTTTCCTTCATATAGTCCGTTTCGCGCATCGCGGCAACGGCGTTTGCATAATATGACTCAGATTTGTCAATGAGACCGGCAGCCTTCTCAAAATCAGCTTTTGCTTCATCAGGCTTTCCCAGTCCGAGCAACGTCCTGCCTCTCCAGAACAGCAGCCTTCCAAGTGCCGAGTCATAATGCGCAGTTCCGGCGTATTCATTGATTTTGGGGATTGCAATATCGTCAATGAACGAAACTTTGTTATTATCGTCGGTATTGAAGTAATCGTCCACTAACGCATCTGCAATTACAGAAACGTTTTTGCCGTCTTCCGCGGCTTTTTTCATGCGCTCCGTCAGACTGTTTCTTTCGCTGTCATCCAGATTTTCGCTCCAGCGTTTATAATTATTTAACGCCGAAGCCAGGTAATTCTGCTGCGTTTCGGTGCTGCCGATTTTTTCGATCAGACCGATCGTCTCATCGAATTCGCGGTCAAATTTTTCATCGAATTTTCCGCCGTTCAGAGCGTAATACCGGGACAGCATTTCAATACGGCTCTTAATTTTGCTCTCAAGCAATTCCATATTGTCTTTGTATTCATTCATATCCACAAGTTCCTTTCTTAAAAATTCACGTGCATCGTAAAGCCGGCTTTTAACTGTGTTTTCCGAAAGCGAGAGTTTTAGTGAGATTTCGCTTATCTTCATACCGAAAAAGTAAAAAAGTTCGACAACAGAACGTTTTTTATACGAAAGCCCTTTCATCGCTTCCGCAATCCGCCGTTTTTTTTCCGAAGATATCGAGGTGTCAAGCGGCGTCGCCGTTTCGGACGGAAGAAATTCCGCCATTTCATCGATATCCTCATCGGTGCGGCGGGATGCGATCTGTCTGTAAGACTTACGCCTGGCGATCATGTATAGCCATGAAGCAAATTTCTCCGGCTCGGACAGCGACGGCAGATACAGAAAGGCATCGATAAATGTCTCCTGTGCTGCATCCTCCGCGTCAAACCCGTTGCCGCACAGCGAAAGGCAGAGACGGTATACCTTATAGGAATACTTGTTTATGAGCTTGCCGAATTCGTCTTTTCTTCCGCTGAGCACCAGACCGATTATTTCTTTGTCGTCCATTATTCACTCTTCCTTTCGGTTGATTATTTGTTTAATCCCGAAAATCTCTTTTGCAGCTGCATACATAAGTGCCGGAATTTCAAAAAAAGGTTTGCCTAAACGAAAAAAATTATGAAAAAATATATATCTTCATAAAAGTATATCACTATATCGGCTTCGGGTAAAGAAAAAACACATATACGCGCCTCAGGGTGCAGGAAATCGTGCAGAAGCATTGACAGTACCGCCTGATTGTGATATAATAAAAAATTGTAAAATTTTCCTTATGCCGGCATCACCCGGCAAGGAAACATAGAGGTTATGTTATGTCTGAAGAAAAAGTTTCTTTCGGCGTTTACTTTATCCATCTGATGTTTTTCCTTTATTTCGCAGTACTTTTCGCCGAACGCACACAAAGTCTTGTCCGCACCTTTACCGACTCCTCAAAAAAGCCCTTCGGCAACGGATTCGACATCTATGTCAACGGTCTTTCAGTCTTTTCCCTCTGCGCGACCGTCATTTATCTGTTCGCTACCAACCGTGCGTTCTTCGCGAGCCTTTTTACCCGCAGTGCGCAGGTGCATAACGCCGTTTCTATGGGCGCGTTATGCGTTGCGGCCGGTATTTTGCTGCTCTCCGGCATGGTACATACGGAATACACGATAGCGCCCCTCCAATTCGGTGCCTACGGCGCTTTGATAGTCGCCATGATTATCCGCACCGCCATGGTACAATCCGAAGCAGACAGTAAGCTCTTGCTTTGGTTCTCTCTCATCTATCTTACAGCCTTTTCTATGGCCATTCCTGTCATGTACCGCTCGGGTATTACCCGCGCGCCGCTCTTTCATGCGTTGGAAGCCGTCACAGCCCTCTTGCTTGTGGGCGCTTTTACCTGGATGCTGTATCTGGTATTTACAGGCTGTGCCGTCAACCTCTTTTACCTGGTTCCAATGCTGACAGCAGCCGTACTCGACGCCATTCTGCTTGCCATGCGCTGGAACGAACAGGTCAATTCCTTTGTTCTCATCTTTGTCATTGTAGCCGGCGTACTCTTTGCTGTCGGAAAAGTTTTGTCCGTATGCCTGCGCTGAAACTGAATAAAAAACATTATGTCAACAAAAACCGTCTTCATACCTATCCGGCATGGAGACGGTTTTTTATGGTTAACTTTTTATTGCGCCAACAATTCTGCAGGAGGGATAACAGCGTTACACCGCTCGCAGTACTAAGGAATTGTAATGGTTTAAATTAAGCAATAACTCAGAGCATACGCATTGCGCTGCAGGACGAAATTGTTTTTATAATGGGCAAATCAAATCCCGGAGCTTTACAGATCCTCGCCTCGCCTTACGGCAAGCGACGTTACGGCAATAAACGCAGCGCTCAGCATCAAATATCCGGCAAAAACAAATATCCAGAAAGGTATTCCGGCGCTTCCCTGCCCCGTATGTTCAATATACCATATTATTCCGTTGTTTGTCGGAGTTACGCAGAAAATATTTATCGGTAAAAGATTGAGAACATTGTTTACGTCCGAATTGTTGATAACAAATAATTGATTGACTATCCACGGCAAGATCAAAACGACCGTCGTTGTTATGACTCCGGTAAACTCATATTTCATAAGCGCCGATATCATAAGTACAAACGCGGTAACCGCGAACGAGACAACAAAGCCTCCGATTACATACAAAATAAACACATGAAAAACGGACATATCCGATAATTCGAACGAGCCTTGAAATAAATTCGTCATATAAAGCGCGGTGTCCGCGCCGCCCGTCCCGTAAACCGAAAAATACAGCAGCATATCCGCAAGCGTAATAACAGTGACAAAACAGCCGACGGTAATAAACGAACTCAAAATACGCGCCGCGATATTTTTGCTTCTTCCGTATTTTGTCGCCATTACCATTCCTCTGATATTATACCGGTTGTCTGATGAAAACACGCCGACCAGTACGGCTGATATTACGATAAGCCCGACAATGTAAGAAACGGAAAGGTTGTTTATCAGGTTAATCCATCCTGCGCCGTTATTGACAATAATCGGGGATTTCAGATTATTCTTCTCCGCAAAATACTTTACAGTAGGGATCAGACGCTTTTCACCTTTATATTCAAAAACTCTGTAATTTTCTCCGAGTGTTTCCGCGCTCTCCTGTGAATATGTATAGCTGTCGTAAAGAAATTCCAAAACAATATTGTATATAGGGGTTTCCTTGTATATAAACTGTTTTTGACATAATTCAATGTCGGCATATATTTCGGAAAAATCGTCGATCATCGCGTCGTCCAGCTCATGACCTATGTACGGCTTGCAAGCTTCATTCTGATACTGTATCGTTTCATATCTTGTCAGGTGCTCCCTTTCCCCGGTATCAGGATCGGTCAGATAATTGTCTCCGTCGTTATCTGCAAACACGTCGCCGTAAAACAAGATTGACATAATTATCAGAACTGCGGCTAATCCGATGTAAATCAGTCTATTTCTTATGATTCTCTTTAATTCCTGTTTAAGCATTTTTAAATATCCTCACCGCAATAAAATAAATACAGATCCTCAAGGGTCGGTTCAGCCGGACGGGCGTCCGGGTGCGGCTTCTCTTTTGACACAATCCGCAGCTCTATCGAAGTTTCGCTCACAAAGGTGTTGCTTATACAATATCTTCCGCATATTTCTTCCGCCTGCTCCCGATCTACGGAGAGCGTCCAGACAGAACCGTCAAATCCGTCTGCAAGCTGCCGTTCGCTTCCGTGCGCGATAATATTTCCATGATCCATTATAATTATTTCACCGGCAATATCCGAGATATCGGATACGATATGAGTTGAGAGAATGACTGTATGAAAACTTGAATACGAGCTGATAATATTGCGTATTTTTATGCGTTCTTTTGGATCGAGTCCGACTGTCGGCTCGTCGAGTATCAGTATTTCCGGCTCGCCGAACATCGCCTGTGCAATACCGACTCTTTGAGCGTTGCCTCCGGAAAGAGCTTTCATCGGTTTATTTTGTTCCTCGGTCAGATCCAAAAGCCTTATAAGACGTTTCGCTTCTTTTTTTGCCTCATTACCGTAAAATTCCTTTAATGACGCAATGTAAATCAGAAAATCAAACACTTTGTAATCGTTCAAGAAACCGAGCTTTTGCGGCATATATCCGATCTTGCTCAGATAATTCCCGGATGCCGGGTTAATTTTTTCTCCGTTAAACAGAATTTCCCCGCCGCTTTGCCTGATAAGACCGCAGATCAGCTTCAACATCGTGGTTTTTCCTGCTCCGTTTGTTCCGAGCAGTCCGTATATTCCGTTTTTGAAACTGTAATTTATTCCGTTCAGCGCCGTCAAATCGCCGTATTTTTTTGTTAAATTCCTAAGCTCTAACATTTTCCCTCCAAAGATTTTACAAACAAATCGCAAAGCATTTCACACAATCCATAGCGTCAAAATGAAGCGGATATAATTTCGTCCGATAGACACATTCCCGCAGCTCTCATATATATAATGACTTTCAGATAAAAAGGTTACATATTTTTTGTCAATTTTTTGAAAATTTGTACGACTGCACAAAACGGCACGGTTGATTTTATTTAACATAGATAACCGTTTGATTTTTTTAAGAAATGAATGGCGTTTTTCTGCCAAATAATTGTCCGTACAAAGGAATGTCTCCCCGACGTTTTGTCCGGCAGCTGCAAATCAAAAAGCTGTTTTTCGAGCGGAAAAGTCCTTCAGGAATTTTTTTACACCAAAATGGCGGCAATATCAACAACAAAAAATAAAATAAAACAAAAAAATAAAACATATTGACCAAATGGAAAAAATATGCTATAATAAAACAACAAAAATACAGCGCGCGCCGTCAGAAAGGAGAATTTATGTATACCGACCGAGCAGAGTTATACACCGGGCTTGTAAAACTACACTACAACGCAATTCATCGTTTCTGTAATACGAGGCTGAGCGGTAACTCGTCAGACGCCGACGATGTCACGCAGGACGTTTTCATTTTGCTTTATATGAATCTCGACGAACTCAGCGCAAAGCCGGACGTTGACTTTTCAAAATGGCTCTACCGGACCGCCGCAAATAAAATAAACGAGCAGTACAGAAAGCTGAAAAAGCAGCGGAAAATACTTGATATAGACAGTCTGTCCGATCTGACTGAAATATCTTATTCGGATAATTATGAATACGAAAAAACGAAAAACACGGATTTTGACAAGTATGCTCATGAAATTGTCGCTTCGCTGTCACCAGACGAGCGCATGATGTATAATTTCATATACAATGAAAGGCTGAAATATGCCGATATTGCAAACAGAACCGGCAGATCGCTTGCTGCCGTAAAGGTTGCGGCTATGCGGCTGAGAAAGCTGATTTACGCTAAAGCCGGAGCAATATCTCAGAGTTTTGTATCATTGATTTTTTTGGCGGGATTATTTACATATTTAAATTCTTGGTTTTTTTACGGAGAGTAAATCAGGCAGTCTTTTTTCCTCTTTCATCAATCGAATTATTTAAAAAAAGCAGGCACCGCGCCGCTCAATTAGATAAGCTCGGCGCCTGCCATACTTGTTTTTGCTTTATTTTTTATGGACGTTTCCCCTGCGATATTTAAAGAATTTCCGCAATAATCCGGTAAATCCGAAACTAAATTTACCGGCGGTTCCTTTTTCGGAACATTTTGAATTTTTCCCTTGTTGCAGCCGCTTACACATGGTATAATTATAAACAGAATACCGAATTTGTAAGTTAAAAGGAGGAATTTCAAATGGAAATAACAATAAAAAACAACTATTTAATTTTTCCTGTCAATTCGTTTTCAACAAGCAAAAATCTGACCTTTAGTCAGGATGATAAACCGGTTTACAGGTTGGATATAAAAATCGATTATTATAATCCGAATTTCCATGCTTATATCGATGTTTCACGGTTTATCGGACAAATGATAGATATATCCGTTAATCCGCAAATGAAGCTGGATTTTCACGTTTCGGACGAAATTGATATTAACGGTTTGTACAACGAACCTTTGCGCCCTCAAATTCACTTTACAACAAAAAACGGCTGGCTTAACGATCCAAACGGTCTTATTTATCTCGACGGAATATATCATATGTTTTACCAGTATAATCCCGCGGAAAGCAGCTGGGGGAATATGCACTGGGGACACGCGACAAGTACCGATTTGGTGCATTGGACAGAGAAAAAAACCGCTCTCTTTCCGGATGACAGAGGAATGATGTTTTCTGGCAGCGCCATTTCAGACCAAAAAAACTTGCTTGGCAAGAATACGGACAACCGAAAAGCGGCTTTGTTATATTATACAACAACAAGTCCTTTTTCACAGTGTCTTTCCTATTCGTCCGACGGCTTCCAAACGATAGAAAAATATTCGTGCAATCCGGTTATTGAGCACATTGAGGAAGCAAACCGCGACCCCAAAGTTGTCTTTTGCGATGAGCTTGGGTGCTATATAATGGCGCTTTATTTGAAGGGCGATGTTTATTGTCTCTTTAAGTCTGACAATTTGGTCAACTGGAGCGAACTGCAGCGTTTGAGCCTGCCGGGAGATAATGAATGTCCGGATATTTTTCCGCTTACGGACTCAAACGGAAATCGCAAATGGATTTTTATCGGCGCTCACAGCAGATATTTGGTCGGAGAATTCAAAAACGGCAGATTTGAGCCCGAGCAGGAGACAATTTCGCTTCAATACGGTTGTTCCGCCTATGCGGCGCAGACATTCAGCAATCTTCCGTGCGGCCGCATTGTTAGAATTGATTGGGACAGATGGGGTTTGCCGGCTTACGGATTTAACGGACAAATGGGAATTCCCACGGAAATGTCGTTATGCCTTTTTGATA
>JAQXSY010000168.1 GCA_029219205.1 Bacillota bacterium
CCGCCTGCGTTCTTATATGCTGTCAGCAGCGCAGCACCGACCATGATGTGATGCTCCGGACCGTGCATGTGGCAGAACGGGAGACTCATCATTTTGTTGAGGATCTCCACGGGATTTTTTGATGTTTCCGCAAGGCACACACCGAAGATGCTGTCGATACCGTTTGTGTGGCACTCGTTGCAGACGTAGTGACCATTCACGCATCTTGCCTTGCTGAGTTCTTTTTTATGGCAGATCGCACACTCCATAAGGATATCTTCGTTCAGATATTCCAGTGGTGCATTGCAGATGAGGCATTCCTCTTTCATCAAATCACATCCTTTGTTCTATGATATTATATCACAAAACCCTTGAAATCTCAATGTCGGCAAAAAAAGAAGCGGATGTAACTGAAATCAGTTACATCCACTCGATATGGTTGCGGGGATGGGATTTGAACCACATGACCTCCGGGTTATGAGCCCGACGAGCTACCAGACTGCTCTACCCCGCGATATATTCCGCCGCTTTTTACGGCGGACGTTACTTTCAGATGGTACCGGACACCGGGTTCGAACCGGTACGGGATTATTAGTCCCACCGGATTTTAAGTCCGGGGCGTCTGCCTATTCCGCCACTCCGGCGTATTTCTTTTCTGCGACATTATGAATTATATCACATTTTTTTCGCCTTGTCAAGCCCCGAAGCATATATTTTTTCTTTTGACTAAAACGCATATTTTTTATACTCATTATGCCCGCACAGAGCAGTTTTATTCCTTAATTATTGTATTATTCTTTTTTATATGGTATAATAATACTATCAGGCAAAATTCGCCTTGTCCCGCTCGGTTTTAATAACCGTAATTATCAAAGAAGCTGTTTTGTTTTCTGAAAAGGAGTTCAAATGATGAGCATTGCGGAAAGAAAAAAAGTGCTGTTTATTGTGAATCCGAAATCCGGAAAACTGATTATGAAAAATCATATTTTTAATGTTCTTCAGATTTTTTCCGACAATGGTTTTGAGACGACCGTTTATATGACGCGCTGCCACGGCGACGCAGCCGAAGCAGCAAAAGCAGGGGCTTCAAAATATGACATTATAATCAGCTGCGGAGGCGACGGCACCCTGAACGAAGTAGTTTCCGGCATTATGCTTCAGGAACGTAGGATTCCGGTCGGATTTATTCCGGCGGGAACAACAAACGATCTCGCCGAAACGCTTGACATTCCCAAAAAACCCGAAGAAGCCGCGAACGTGATACTTAGCTCATTCCCTGTTCCAAACGACGTCGGGCTTTTTAACAACGCAAAATATTTCAATTACGTAGCTTCCTGCGGAGCATTTACGAGCACGTCATATTCCACGCCTCAGAACATGAAAAACTCTCTCGGCCACATGGCATACGTGCTTGAAGGAATAAGAACTCTGAACGAAATACGTCCGATGCGCATAAGCGTCTCGAGCAACGAAATAAAAACCGACGGAAAATTCATTTTTGTGAGTGTTACAAACTCAATGTCGGTCGGAGGAATATTCAAATTTAATCCCAAGCTTGTAAATCTGAACGACGGAACCTTTGAGGTTATGCTTATAAGGAGTCCGCAGACGCCATCCGAGCTCATGGACATTGTGTACAAGCTTTCCAACTCCCAATTTGACGACGACAAAATCATTCTTTTCAAGACCTCGGATATCACCTTCACTTTTGACGAAAGCACAGACTGGACCGTCGACGGTGAATATGCCGGAAACGAGAAAACCGTGAATATTAAAAACATTCATAACGGAATCAATATATTCAGAAAGCCGCCGGCAAACAGGCGCAAAGCGCAGCGAAGCACGAAGGCGGAGACTCCCTCTCATTCATCTTAAACAAACGATTTTAAGCGAGGACCGGCATGAACCTTTTACACATGAAATACGCAGTTGAGGTTGCGGAAACAAATTCCATAAACAAAGCCGCCGAGGTGCTTTACGTAGGACAGTCCGCGCTCAGCCGCGCCATAAAAGAGCTTGAGACGGGTCTTGGCATCGCGATATTTGAACGCAGCGCAAAAGGTATGTTTTTGACTCCGGACGGAGAAATATTCATACGCTATGCAAAAACGATCCTGAAGCAGGTCGATGATGTTGAAAAAATGTTTCGCGAAGGGGCGTCCGGAAAAAAGCGCTTTTCGATATCCGTCCCAAGGGCAAGCTATATTTCCGACGCTTTTGCAAAATTTTCAAGGCTGATTGATCAGAAGACCGACGCACAGATTTTCTACAAAGAGACAAATTCAATGAGAGCCATAAAAAACATCTTGTCTGAGGATTATAAACTCGGAATTGTTCGCTATGCGGAAAATTTCGACAGGTATTATAAATCGCTGCTGGACGAGAAAGCGCTCGATTATGAATTAATCGCCGAATTCAGGTATGTCCTTCTTGTAAACGCCTCAAGTCCGCTCGCCGGTCTGGAAAAAATAACATACGACGATCTAAAGGATTACATGGAGATAGCCCACGCAGATCCGTACGTACCGTCGCTGCCGTTTGAAGAGGTAAAAAAGGAAGAGCTGCCCGGCAGCACCGGACGGCAAATTTTCGTTTTTGAACGCGGAAGTCAGTTTGAACTGCTCAATCAAAATCCGGAGACTTTTATGTGGGTTTCTCCGGTCCCCTCCTCCATTCTCGAACGCTACAATCTTGTTCAGAGAATATGCAAAGACAATAAGCGTGTGTACAAGGATGTTCTGATACACCGCAAGGACTATGCACTGTCGGAGCTGGACAAGCAGTTTGTCGAGCTCCTTGTCAGGTCAAAACGGGAAATACTCGGTCAGAATATAATCTGACAGCGGTGGTTTTTCCTTCGCCGACAAGTAGCTTTCCGTCCGTCAGCCTCCGGAAAGTCATATTTCACTCAGGCATATCGATAAATGCAATACCGATATGAAAAAGTGGCAATTCCCAATTTCGGGTTCTTCTGATATAATAGTTTAGAGAAATTGTTAAATAATAAATTCCGCCATGTTCCCGAGCGCTTTCCAAGCAGAACGCTTATCGTGCGTACGTCAAAGCCGGCGCAGCGAACCGTCAAAGAACCGAGAAAGGCTTTTGTTATGAATCTTGATAAAATAATCGCAGTGCGAAACAACAAAACCGTATTCCGTGACGGAGAACGCTGCCTGAAAATTTTCTGTGAGGATTATTCAAAGTCCGACGTGCTTAACGAAGCTCTAAATCAAGCCCTTGTTGAAAAAACGGGACTGAACATACCCAAAATCACTGAAGTTACGACAATCAACGGGAAATGGGCGATAGTTTCGGAATATATAAAGGGCAAAACACTTGAAAGGCTGATTTGCGAGAACCCGAAAAAAAAGGACGAATACATTGAGAATCTTGTTGACATTCAGATGGAAATAAACTCAAAAGACTGTCCCGAATTAATCAGACTAACGGACAAAATGATCCGCAGCATCGGCAGAACCGACCTGCCCACAACGGTACGGTATGACCTTTTCACACGTCTTGAATCTATGCCAGGTCACAATAAAGTCTGCCACGGCGATTTAAATCCTTCAAACGTCATTATTTCGGACGACGGAACTCCGTTTGTCATCGACTGGCCGCACGCTTCGCAGGGGGACGCAGCGGCGGACGCGGCGTTCACCTACCTTTGCTTTGGACTCGACGGCGACATTTCCGGCGCAGATAAATATCTTGGGCTGTTCTGCAAAAAAACCGGCATAGAACTGCAGAACGTTCAAAAATGGCTGCCGATTGCCGCGGCCTCACGCATCGTCCGCGGAAACGCCAAGAAACGTGAATTTCTTTGTCATTGGATCAATGCTTCCGAATGCAAATAATCAGCCGCGAACAATTTTTTTATTTAAAAAAATGTTGAAATGCGGTTACCGAAAGGATATATCAAAATGAAAATTACAGTATGTATAGGCTCTTCATGCCACATTAAAGGTTCGCGCCAGGTTGTCGAACAGCTTCAGCAGCTCATAAGAGAGCATAACCTCGGAGATAAAGTTGAACTGGCAGGAACCTTCTGTATGGGAAAATGCCAGCAGGGCGTCTGCGTCACGGCAGACGACGCGCTTTTCTCGGTTTCGCCCGAAAACGTCAAGGATTTCTTCAGTGAAAATGTTATCGGAAAGGTGATATAAATGCTCGTTCAGATCTGCGTAGGCTCATCATGCCATTTAAAAGGTTCGGAAAAGCTCGTTCAGCTTTTTCAGGCGGCAATTGCCGATCGAAAGCTTGAAGACAAGGTCGAACTTGCCGGAAGCTTCTGCATGGGCAAGTGCAATCGAATCGGAGTTACAGTCACGGTCGACGACGACATTTACGCCGGAGTTACGACCGAAGAATTTGATACATTTTTCGAAGAAAAAATATTGAAACGTCTCTCTGATAATAAGGAGTGATTATATGGACTGCCTCACACTTAAAAAATCAAACTGCAAAAACTGCTACAAATGCATACGCCACTGTCCCGTAAAATCAATCAGATTCTCCGGAAACCAGGCTTACATAGTCGGAAACGAATGCATACTATGCGGTCAGTGTTTCGTCGTCTGTCCGCAGGACGCAAAGCAGATCGTTGACGAAACCGAAAAGGTTAAGGTTCTCCTGCAGAGCGGAGATCCGGTGTTTGTCAGCCTCGCCCCGTCTTATATCGCAAATTACGGAGGAGTCGGAATAAATTCCATGCGGACGGCGCTCAAAAAACTCGGATTTACAGACGTTGAGGAAACGGCGATCGGCGCAACCATCGTAAAAAATGAATACGAACGTATGATAAACGATGAAAACCGCGACATCGTTATAAGCTCCTGCTGTCATTCGGTCAATCTGCTTATTCAAAAATACTTTCCAAAAGAGCTGCCGTATCTTGCGGACGTAATGTCGCCGATGCAGGCGCACTGCATGAACA
The DNA here is from genome assembly GCA_029219205.1 of Bacillota bacterium. Lineage (GTDB taxonomy): Bacteria > Bacillota > Clostridia > Oscillospirales > CAG-272 > SUG1495. The sequence continues at coordinate 4,916 of JAQXSY010000168.1, forward strand.
TAAAGGAGCGCTTTCCGAATGCAAAAACCGTTTTTATCGGTCCGTGCGTTGCGAAAAAGGACGAGGCTCAGTATTACGAAGGCATCGTCGACGCCGTGCTGACATTTGACGAGCTGACTTCATGGCTGAAAAGCGAAAAAATAACTCTTGATAACGAGCCTGACTCAAACGACTTCAGCCGGGCAAGGTTTTTCCCTACTGCAGGAGGCATACTCAAAACAATGACTCGCCGCAGCGAAAAATATGCATACATGGCAATCGACGGCACCGAAAACTGTATAGCTGCGCTCAAGGATATAGAAAGCGGCAGGATACACCGCTGCTTTATCGAAATGTCAGCATGTTCGGGAAGCTGCGTCGGCGGACCTGTTATGGAAAAATTCCACAGGTCTCCGGTCAAGGATTACGTCGCCGTTTCGCAGTTTGCGGGAAGCCGGGATTTTATTGTCGATCAGCCCAACGCCGAAGCCGTACATAAGACGTTTACAATAATCGAGCGCAACGCTCTCCAGCCATCCGAAGAGCAAATAACCGAAACTCTGCGCCAGATGGGCAAAACGAAGCCGTCCGACGAGCTTAACTGCGGTTCATGCGGATATAATACCTGC
>JAQXSY010000169.1 GCA_029219205.1 Bacillota bacterium
TGAAGGGCGAAGACGGAACTTATGCCGAACAGAATTTTAAAATTGATTGAAGACGACGCAGCGATTGTCGATGCTGCGCTCAAAAAATATATGTCAGAAAAGGACAGCGACTATTTGAAGCTGTTCGATGCGGTGGAATACAGCCTGTTTACGGGAGGAAAACGGATCAGACCGGTGCTCACACTTGAATTTTCACGTGCGCTTGGAGGAAGCATTGAGGCCGCCGTCCCTTATGCCTGCGCAATTGAGATGATACATACGTACTCGCTCATACATGACGATATGCCATGTATGGACAACGACGATTACCGCCGCGGAAAGCTTACAAATCATAAAGTTTTCGGAGAGGCTACTGCGCTGATTGCCGGAGACGCGCTTCTGACAAAAGCTTTCGGAGTTGCCGCCGAAAACGCAAATGCGAGCGACCGTCAGAACATAAAAGCGGTTGAAGTATTGTCGCGTTACGCCGGAATGTTCGGTATGATCGGCGGGCAGCAGCTCGACATGGAGTATGAAACCGAGAACGCTTCTTTTGACAGGCTGATTAAAATGAACAGTCTGAAAACTGCGTGTCTGATTAAGGCCGGGTGCCTTCTCGGATGTATAGCCGCAGGGCGGACCGACGAGGGAACATTCAATGCGGCGGCGGCATATGCCGAGGGTGTGGGAATTTCGTTCCAGGCTCGTGACGACTTGCTTGATAAGGGCGAGGACGATGAAAAAACCACGTTCCTAACATTTCTGAATGAATCTGAAACAGAAGAACTGATAAAGAAAAACACTTTTGAAGCAATATCTGCGGTTTGCGGTTTCGACTTAAATCAAAATTTGTCCGGAATAGCAGAGTTTTTGGCATACAGAGACAGATAAGGCGGAAATAAATATTTAATGGAACCATTTAACGGATTATTTCATAATAAAATACTTATATGCTCAATTATTGCGTGGATTATCGCGCAGCTTATAAAATTTATAATTGGTCTGATAAAAACAAAGCACGTTGACTTCCGTCTTCTTTCATCTTCCGGCGGAATGCCGAGTTCTCATTCCTCGACCGTCACCTGCCTGACAAGCTCCATCGGTATTGTGCACGGCTTCAATTCCGCGCTTTTTGCGATTTCATTTGTTTTTGCCGTCATCGTTATGTATGACGCGGCGGGAGTACGCAGAGCCGCCGGAGAGCAGGCAAAAATACTTAACCGTCTTGTTGCCGATCTTGAGGACGGAAAAACGACAGATATAAACGTACATTTGAAGGAATTGCTGGGCCACACTCCGCGCGAGGTCTTGTTCGGCGCGCTTCTCGGCATCATGATTTCTGTCTGCGCGTTTGTTTTGCCTAATTTATTATGAGACTTGACTCTTATCTGTGCGCGGCGGGGATGTGTGAAAGCCGAACGAAAGCACAATGCAATATTAAAGCCGGCATGGTTACCGTAAATGGAATCGTTGCCGGGAAATGTTCTTATGAAGTAAGTAATGACGATATTGTTGAAGTCAAAGAGGATTATTTAAAATTTGTCGGACGCGGCGGAGAAAAGCTTGAAGGAGCTCTGAGGCACTTCTGTGTTGACGCGGCGGGTTTGAAAGCCGTTGACATCGGCGCTTCAACAGGAGGCTTTACGGATTGCCTTCTCAAACACGGCGCAAAGCATGTTTACGCTGTTGACTGCGGAAGAGATCAGCTTCACGAAAAGCTGCGGAACGATCCTCGTGTTACTTCGCTCGAGAATACAAACGCAAAGTTTTTGACTGAAAAAATGACAGACGGAAAAGTTGATATCGCTGTTATGGATGTTTCATTTATTTCTCAGACAAAACTTTACACCGCGATAGCCGGCGTACTGAAAAAAGGCGGCGCTCTGATTTCGCTTATCAAACCCCAGTTTGAAGCCGGTCCGGGAGGCGTCGGAAAAAACGGCATTGTAACCGACGAAAGAATCCGAAAAGCCGCTGTCAAAAACGTTATAGACGCAGCTATGCAACATGGCTTTGATTGTATCGGAAAAGTGGAATCTCCGATTAAGGGCGGCGACGGCAACACTGAATATCTTGCTTATTTTAAGTACCGCGGCAGGGAGGATACGCTGTGAAAATCGAAATACTGCAAAACAGCGACAAGCAAATTGATATTGAATACTTAAATACGCTTACAGCGGTTCTTGAAAACTGCGGAGGCGATGTTCGCATATCCGACGTAAAGAACGATACGCTTTTCGGCTCAGCCTCCGTAAACGACAGCGGTTATATTCCGGATATATATATTGTGCTCGGTGGCGACGGTTCGATAATCAGAGCGGCTCACCGGGCAGTTATTCATGATGTTCCGGTTCTTGGTATTAATTTCGGAACCGTCGGATGCCTTGCAGAGCTTGAACGCGGAGAAATATCTACTATTTCCGAGATTTTTAACGGAAATTTCAGATATGACAGACGTTCTTTGCTTGAAACGGAGATTATACGCAGCGGAAAAAGCGTTTCGGGCGTGATGACCGCGTTAAATGACGCTGTTATTTATCACGGCTGTTGCACCAAGCTGGTCGATACGGAGATATTTACGGACGGAGCGTTGCTTTGCAAATATCGGTCCGACGGCGTGATTATCGCAACTCCGACCGGTTCAACCGGATATTCAATGTCTGCGGGAGGCGCTGTTGTGTCTCCGGAAGCTGAAGTTATCTGCATAACTCCGATTTGTGCCCATTCTTTCGGATCGCGTCCGGTTATTGTATCGGACAAAGCCGAGATTGACGTTGTATGCACAAGCCGGGGAGACGGAAAGATGAAGCTTACGGTAGACGGATTTGAAGATATTCCGCTCAAAAGCGGCGACAAAATAACCGTCAGACGTTCCGGCAGGTCGATTAGACTGATTCGCATCGGAAAAGCAAGCGCAGGCGATTTTTACAGAAAAGCACTGCGGAAGATTATATAGTCAGATTTCTTAAAACACAAAATAGGGAGCGGTAAAATGAAGTATAAAAGGCATAATAAAATTATCGAGATAATTTCAGAAAACGATATAGAAACACAGGACGAGCTTATTTCCAAATTGAAGCAGTCGGGATTTGACGTAACTCAGGCGACAATTTCCCGTGATATACGCGATCTGAAGCTGGTTAAGGTTGCAACTGACAATCACACCTATAAGTATTCGCTTTCCACTCACGATGAGATGCGTATATCCGCAAAATACCGCAACATTATAAAAGAAACAATAGTGAAAGTAGATCACGCCAACAATTTTGTCGTTCTTAAGACATACTCCGGAATGGCTCAGGCTGCCGCGGCGGCGATTGACGGCATGAGCTGGAGTGAGATTGTCGGTACGATTGCCGGCGACGATACAATTTTTGTTATTATGCGCGATCTTGAAACGGCGCTTGAATTTGTTGATAAGCTTCGGAAAACGCTCAAGCAAAACGACTGAATTATATCCGGCAGAAAAAAGGGGGCGGGAGTATGATCGCGGCGCTTCATATTGAGAATATTGCGGTTATCAGATCCGCGGACGTTGATTTTAATCCGGGCTTTACTGTTTTTACCGGCGAAACCGGCGCCGGAAAATCGCTGCTTCTTGATTCCATAAATCTCCTGCTCGGTGCGCGCGCGTCAAGGGAACTGATACGGTCAGGCTGTGAACGCGCTTTCGTCTCGGCGATTTTTTCCGGTTTGTCAGAGAAAACGCAGAAACTATTGGCTGAGAACGATTTTTCAGCGGACGAAAACGGATGCATTACTTTAAGCAGATCGGTCTTTTCGGACGGAAAATCTCAGACTAAGCTTAACGGCAGAACAATTACCGTCGCATTTCAGAAGGAACTTGCTCCTATGCTTCTGACAGTTCACGGGCAGCACGACAGCGGAGCGCTGCTTGATTTTTCGTCATATCGTGAGTATGTTGATGCATATGCGGAAAACGGCGAGTTGCTCAGCGACTATACGTCGGCTTTTGCAG
>JAQXSY010000170.1 GCA_029219205.1 Bacillota bacterium
CTCCGATGCTTGCGAGGTCACGAGCCAAGCCGATTCGCTTTGCGGGGAGGGAGATCAGCGCGGACTGACCGTTCTTTGTGACAAGTGCATTTATCATCTTATCGCTTCCTTTCTTGAAATAAAATAACCGAGCGGTGATCAGTCGCTCGGTATGTATTGAAAAATTCACGATTATGTGTTATAATTTTATTGAAAAGGTTCAACCAAATCAGAATTTTTATTACGAATCAAAAAATCCCCTTGCGCAAGGTATTGCTTGTTACGCGACGTCATGTTGTATAATTCATGGCGTAAGGAGGTGAAAGCTATGTCAAAATACACGACGGGAGAACTTGCAAAGCTCTGCGGTGTTACGGTCCGAACGGTTCAGCATTACGATACCAGAGGCATCCTGATCCCGAGCGGGCTTTCCGAAGGCGGAAGACGGCTTTACTCGGAAGACGACTTGAAGCGTATGAAGGTCATTTGTTTTCTGCGTGAACTGGATTTGCCGATCGATGCAATTTCTCAAATATTGAAAGAAGAGCATCCCGATAAAGTAATTTCGCTGTTGGTTGAACAGCATGAGACCATCCTTTTGGAGGAAATATCTGAGAAGCGGGAGAAACTGGAAAAGCTTCGTGAACTGAAAAACGGACTGAAAAGCCAAACAACGTTCTCTCTCGAATCCATCGGTGACATAGCCACAATTATGCAAGGCAAGAAAAAACTTAAGAAACTTCGATGGACAATGATCCTGACCGGAATTCCGGTTACAGCACTGCAGTGGTTCTCTATCATATTCTGGATCATCAGAGGCATATGGTGGCCGTTTGTCGTTTGGGTGATAGTTGCTGCCGTATGGGGAACCATCATAAGCAGATACTATTTCAGAAATGTAAAATACATCTGCCCAGAATGTCATGAGGTATTCAAGCCAAGCATGAAGGAAGCCTTTTGGACAAATCATACTCCCTCCACCCGCAAGCTGACCTGCACCAAATGCGCTCACAAAGGCTTCTGTGTGGAAATCTGGGGAGGTGACGAAAAATGACGGAGTTTGAGAACATTGTCATTGGCAAAAGCACCATTCCGTCGCTGATCATCACAGTCATTCTGATGATTGCGATTCCCGTCATCTTCTTCATCTATTGGCGAAAAAAGCAGAAACAGCAAACAAAAATCGGCTATCTCATTGCCGGTGCTGTCGGGTTTATCGTATCCGCCCGTGTGCTGGAGCTTGGGGTTCACCTGATTTGTATTGTTGCTGATAATCCTGTTTCCCGATTTATCAACGGAAACACCGTCGCTTTTGTCCTATATGGAATCATCATGGCTGGCGTTTTTGAGGAGTGCGGACGGTACATCGTTTTGAAGTACATCATGAAAAAGAACCGTACCCCTGAAAATGCAGTTATGTACGGAATCGGTCACGGCGGCATAGAGATATTGGCAGTTATTCTGCCTACGATGATTACATATCTTGCCGTCGCAGTAATGTTTTCTTCCGGAAATGTGGAGAATGCGCTCAGCACATTGAATATCACAGAGCAAACTGCTGACGCTGCGCTTCCGTCTGTGCAGGCAGCTGCCACATTTGATTATGCAATGATGGCTATGAACGTCATGGAACGTCTGTTTGCGATGCTTTTACATATCGGACTTACGGTTATCGTATATTATGGCGTATGTAACGCAAAAAAGGCTTGTCTGCCGGCGGCAATCCTCCTGCATATGCTGATGGATACATTCCCCGCACTGTACCAGAGAAGCGTCGTGCCGCTTTGGGCGGTTGAGATATGGGTTGCCTTGTGGGCTGCCGTAATCGTATTCATTGCCGTGAAACTTTATAGAAAAATGAAAGTATAGTCTTCTAAGGAGACAAATGAGTGAGATAAGTCCCGGTTTGATGAGATCTTTCTATCGAAACTGAAAATAGAATAATTCTAAGATTTTTAGCTCCGGCTTGCAGTGAAATGCTCGCCGGGGCTTTTTCTTTTTTTCGAAATCAGACGCGGAGGAGAGAAATCAAGCCGAAAACGCTACGGATTATTAGTCGCTACTCGCGTATTCACATCCCGATTTTGTATATACAAAGCTCTCGCCAGAGGGCATCAAAGAAGGGCAGTTCTAAGAAAGTTCTAAGAAACTGCCCAAAAAACCGCCGAAATCGTGCCAAATTCGGGGACCTCAAAAAACATCAATTCTGACGCGGTTTTTGCCGTATTTTGAGTGCTCCGGACATAAAAAACCGCGAAAAGCCCCGTAAAACGGGCTTTTTTCGCGTTCCACGATGTTCCATCAGATTCCACTCAGTTCTAAGAGATTACCACAAAAGTGCGTCGGGCGTTAGCGACTCGAAATCAGTTTGCGAGCAATCGCACGAGGGTTCGAATCCCTCTCTCTCCGCCAACAAACCCTTGAAGGCACTACGTTTTCAAGGGTTTTCACTTTGTCTTGGTGCTGCCCACTTTTTGTGAATGGTGCCCTCGGTGTTTTGCTCTATTCAGTTATTCATCAAAAATGAATACTGTGGTGCCCTTATGGTGCCTGAATGTCTTAAAAACCTATAAAAAGTAGTGAAAAGCTGTAAAGAAATATCCCCATTATAGCTCTATATCACTACTTTTTTCTTTGGCTTTTCTTCCTTGCCGCTGTCGCCTTGCTTCTTCTCTCCGTCGCTTTTCGGCGGGTGTAGTGCTTTGTGGTAAACTTCAAGGACGGATTTTTTACGCTCAAGGCGAACGTCAACGTACTGTTCCGTTACTGCTTCAAGATCTTTGCAGAGTCCGAGCCTCCTTAAATATTCCGACAAGGAAAGTGAACAGAAATTCGAATTTTGAATCAGCTTTTCCTTCTTTTTTCGGTCACACGCACTGTGCATATCGTCTCACTGAAAATGCTCTTTGCAACATACAAGAAAGAATACAACAAAGCGGCACACCGAGATTTGTGCCGTCGTTTGTAAAAAATTAAACACATTACTATTTCAAACGGAGCTGTCACAAAAGATAGCTCCGTTCTTGTCTGCTTGAATTTATGAAATTTTCCCGTCTTTCCTTTATAAATCCACAATAATCATTGATCACAGACGAAAAATGTGCTATACTGAAATTGTATAAGTATAACTAGGAGGTTTAACATCTGGTTGTAATCTACAAATTTATAGTCCAACAGACGATATAGCAGAGCTGTTTAACATTGTTAGCGTAGGAACTGGACAATATAAAATCGTGTTGAAATATGCTACGAATATAGCAATATCGGCAAACGGAAATAGTAATGGTTCTGCTAGTGGAACATCAAGCTCATCCACCGGGAATGTAATAATGACTGAATATACAGGAGCTGCCTCTCAAAAATGGGTACTGGAACGTTCTGGACGTAATGAGGAAGAATTATATTACTCATTGATGAATATTTCATATCCTTTCAGGGGGGCAAATGTTCCAGTTTGGTTATCCTCTGGCTTTGGATATCGAAAGCATCCTGTAACTGGTGCAAATTATTCCTCACACGGAGGTATCGATATTCCTGCTTCCTCCGGTACACAACTGTATAGTGTTTTTGATGGGCAAGTAAAAGAAATTGGTTACGAAAGCGACTCGAACCGTGGCAGAGGACATTATATAATTGTTGAAGCAACAAATGATTATAATAATGTTTATCTTTCATCCCCAAAGTTGCGGTATGTTTACATGCATATGAAAGAATCACCGACTGTAACAAATTCCCAAGTGGTTAAGAACGCCTATGTTGACATTAATACTTTAATTGGGAAAGTTGGAACGACAGGAGCTTCGACCGGAAACCACTTGCACTTGAGTTTTATTGTCAATGGAGGTACAAGTTCATCGATAGTAAATGTTGTTAATCCGATGATGTTTTATCCGGATATTGACTTTACATATTAATTGCAAAAGGAGAACGTGAATGATGAAAAAAATAACAGAAATAATCCTAATAATGTTCATATGTAGCATGGCTTTGACAGCGTGTTTACAACAGTCAACTGAACCGCTTAACAATAATGATATAGTTGCAGGGATAATAAATAATACTTCCCCAAAAGAGAGTTCTGTTGAGCATAACCCAGATATTACAGCAGAAGATTCCACGCTATGTTCTTCTAACGATAATGCTGATGCGTTTGGAGGAGGGCCTGAGGCTTTTGAACGCTACTATCCCGATGAGTTGTTTAATTTATATAATTTGTCTAAACTTGTTACGTGGGATGAGATATATGCCGCTGAAAAGACTCTGTTAGAAAATAACGAGTATTTCTACAATGAACAACTCCCGTCTCTGTATTTAATGATCAAGGAGTTGGGTATTACAAAAGAGGAGTTTATACGAGTTAATGATCAATTAAGTGATGAGCAAATAGAAGTTTTGTTTAGTAATAAAAAGAATGAAACGATTCAAAGTGAGCTCAAGTTAGATACTGCGTTTTTTTACAAGGGGCGCCTATATAATGTTTATGAACTATCCTCGTTAGAACCCATTCAACTCAAGGAAATGGTTGATGAAGGAAAAATGTTCGAATATCTCAATGTGCTCGAGTCTCTTTCTGCTGGGAAAGACAACGCTTCGAAAATATTGAACTATTACATTGATTTGATAAAGAATAAAATAGACAAATAATCCCCAATATCCCGCACAGAACAAAATGTGCGGGATTTTTGCTATTTCGGCAACAAGTTTGCAATAAGTTGGTGATATAATAATGCAAGGAGGGTGGAGTGGACTCCGCTTTATCAAGAGAAAAGGAGCTTAGAATTATGAAAAAAATCCCATTTGCAAGATCTCCATTCTCAACGAATGGTAGTTATCACTTGCAAATCGTTCCCTTTGGCGCATAGCAATTGCTTTGCGAAAAGGGACTTGTTATGCGCGTTAATCAAACAACAGTCCGAATCATTACAAAATACAGGAGGAAATTATGAAGCGATCACATAAACTGCTGTCATTGATATTAACGATTTGCATTGCCATTTCTATGCTGACAGGGTTCGCACCTGCCAACGCAGTAGCGGATTCCACAGCAACAGGCAGCGAAGTGTTTGAGCTTCCCGATATCGTCGATTCAGTCGAAGCGAAAGAAAATGACTATGTCGGAAGAGTGGAAGCGTAAGAAAAAGACCTATACACATTCGTGTTTGCAAACGGAGACGGAACAAACACAATGCGTATTTACAACCATCCGGTTAAGTACGTAGCCTATGACGGCTCCATCCGTGATATTTCTCTCGAAATCGAGGCGAAAAGAGGCGGCGGCTATGTAACCGTTGATCATGAGATCGTCACCACGTTTGAGAGCAAGTTGACAGATGGCATTACTTTGGAGTATAATGATATAGAGATTATGCTCGTTCCCACGCTCGGATTGGGAACTATGCCTACGGCAGAACTCAGCACCGATGGCAGGGTCGTAACTTACGAAATGAATGATATCACATCGTTTGTTTACAAGCTTACCTATGCCGGCTTCAAAGAAGACATCGTTGTTGAGGAATACACAGGTCAGTCCGAATACGAGTTTACGCTCTTCACCAACGGCTTGACTCTCTGTGAAGAGTACGGCTCCTATTACCTCGCCGATGCAGAGGGTAATGTCGAAGCAACGATCGGCGATATTATCGTCTTCACCGCTGACGTGCGCAACAACACCATGGGAAGTATGACCTATGAAACGGTACGTGCAAACCAGGAATACGTTCTTACTATCCACCTCGATGCCGGCTATTTGGCAGATGAGATACAGCATACCCCATCCGAATCGATCAACGTTGAGATTAATTATGATAACAATGGAGCTGGTGCGATTGAGGATGTGACGCTTAACAGCCTTTCTGGATCGAATAGTTCATCTGAATCCCTTGCACTTGGGTTAAGAGAAACATACGGAAAGTCCAGAATACTTATGCGATTCCCCGTGTTAGACATGAAAAGTCTTCCTGAAAGCTATCAAATTACTGCAGTGTCTGTTGAAATAAGAGATTTGATGTGCGAAGGAGAAGAACTTCGGGCAAACTGCTATGTTTTAAACGGAAACAAATGGACAGAAAGCACTGCGTCGCGGACAAATGTAAATGCAGATAGCTATGGTGGCTATATTTCAGCAAAATTATTTCATATGGAAATGGTGTTGAACACCCCACGGCTCACCGATATTCGTTTAATATTCTAAATGCCGTTCGCGGATGGAAAAATGGCACCTACAATAAAGACAAAGGAATACTGTTTTAGGCAACGAGTACTGTTGAGAACGGTAGCACCTATAACTGCAAAACAATTGCATCGTATAGCAGAGCTTCTTACAAACCCAGTTTGTCAGTAACATCTCGCAATATTTCTAATGTTGTATCAATTTATGGGTCTACATATACTACTAAGAATTACATTAAGCCTTCCACATACCGAAAGAGAGGAAAATTTAATGGATTCCAACATCGAGCGCTGGTACTCAATGAAAGAAATTTGCGAATACCTCGGAGTCAGCCGTGACACCGTACTCGCTTGGATAGAAAAAAGAAATATGCCCGCCGCTAAGATCGGCAGATTGTGGAAATTCAAGGTCAGCGAAGTTGACGCTTGGATGAAATCCGGCGTTGCAGCGGATAAGTATGCTCAACTAAATTTCAACAATCGTTGAAGTTAAGTTGAAGATAGGTTGATGAAGAACATATAAAATAGTCATAACCACCGGCAAAGCCGATGGATTGCTCAGCCCTGCAAGGGTATGTTACTGGCGGGGCTGAGTGCCCGCCGAACCTTCCGGCATTTGCATATTTGTCCACAGGCGCAAATTCGGCGGGATATGTTAACCTCCCTTGTGTAAAGGGCGGTGGCACGGCGTATGGCTGCGGCGGAGGGATTGTTCAACGGCAAAAACCTCTAAAGCCCACCTTGGCGAGTGGTTTTCGTAAACCAACAAGGTAGAGCTTGACCGCTTTTATCCCGAAATCACAGACAAGGGACCCTCAACTGCCAAGGTTTTATAAAGACGGTTTTACATTTTGTCAGGCTTCTTCCGGTTAAAACATCACCTTTTATGCTTATCAAGGGGATAGCAAGGATTCCCTCGGTTCTGCCCTCCACACTTTCGGAGCGCATTTGCGGAAAAGCAGTATTTGATTTCGGGACTGATTTCTGCGGCAACTGTTTTGCCGGCTTTTTGGGGAGGACTTGCTTATAGAGCTTTTTGAAGAAGCAAAGCGCATTGCATTAGAGAACGATGAATAACTGTATAATACAAGGGGTGACTCTGTAAATGAAAATTAAAGCGGATAAGAAAAAGATTGACTCAACTGAGCAAGGCATTGATTCAGAGGAAATGTTGGATATTGAAGAAGAGAGTTTGAAATTGGCAAATGTTGTAAACGCCACACAAACGGAAATGACGGCGTTTTACAACCATATGCTGCAAGAAGATTTTGATGAAACGGAAGCACGGAAAAAATCCAATTCTCTGAAGCGGGCAACTTCCAACATTGCCAAATCTCTGTCCCAAACCTATGCTGTTAGCGATGAATTGAATGCCAGATGGAATGATATTCGGAAACAGGGCAAAAAGCGTAAACTGATCTCAAGCGCTCCGGCAAATGCTACGATTGATTACCGCGAAAACAGTTCTGAACATTTTGCAAAGGGGCTGAACATATATAAGCTTCTGCTCATCTGCTTTGTCGGCAGCTTCGCAGGAGTTGTAATCGAAATACTGTGGTGTCTGATTACAAACGGATACATAGAGAGCCGCTCCGGTCTGGTGTACGGTCCGTTCAATCTGCTTTACGGCTTTGGTGCGGCGGCCTTAACGGTTTGTCTTTACAAATTCAGAAACCGCGGCGCCTGGATTTCATTTTTAGGCGGCATGATCGTTGGCAGTGTTGTAGAATATATATGTTCCTGGGGTCAAGAGCTGCTGTTCGGCTCCCGATCGTGGGATTACAGCCATTTGCCGTTTAATATCAACGGCCGTATCTGCCTGCTCTATTCCGTGTTTTGGGGGTTACTCGGAGTATTGTGGATAAAAAATATCTATCCGAGAATGGCAAAGTTGATATTAAAAATACCGAATCGTATCGGAAAAATAATTACTTGGGTATTGGTTGTATTCTTTGTGTTCAATGCGTTTGTATCCGGTGTATCCATATTCAGATGGTCTCAGCGATTGGAGGGAGTGGCGCCGTCCAATTCATTTTGGGAGTTCATCGACAGGCGTTTTCCGGATGAAAGAATGGAAAAAGTATATGCCAATATGGATTTTTCTACGGAAAAATAGGCCGGGGGTTTAGTATGAATGTGTTTTTGGAATTAGCGTTTCTGTTTTTTATGGGATCAGTTTCGGGATGGATTCTTGAGGTGTTATTCCGTCGGTTTATATCCCGTGCCAATCCAGAACGGAAATGGATCAATCCTGGCTTTTGCACCGGTCCCTATCTGCCTTTATACGGATTCGGGCTGTGCCTGATGTATTTAATCGCTTCGCTGGAAAAGTGGAATTTCATTTTGAACCCCTTCTGGAACAAAGTGACGCTGTTTTCGGGTATGGCAATTTGCATGACGCTAATCGAATATATTGCCGGTATTCTTGCTTTGAAAATCATGAAGGTTCGACTTTGGGATTATACCAATGAATGGGGTAACATTCAGGGAATTATCTGTCCGAAATTCTCGTTGATTTGGGCGGCTTTGGGTGCGGTATATTACTTCTATATTCATCCGCAAATTTTAGGGGCAATTCGCTGGCTGTCGCAAAATCTCGCATTTTCTTTTGTAATCGGACTTTTCTTTGGTGTATTTATGATCGATGTGGCGCATTCAGTGCAGTTAGTTGCAAAGCTCAAAGCATTTGCAGAGGAAAATGATGTAGTCGTGAAATACGAAACAATCAAAGCTAATATACGCAGCCATTATGAAACAACAGCACAAAAATATCACTTTTTCCGACCGTTCCATTCAGATCGTCCTCTTTCAGAACACTTGAAAGATATGCGTTATACATTTGAAAAACGCAGAAAAAACAAAACTAACATTTAAAATTCGTCGATTCAGGAGGCTTTATATATGCTTAAAATTCTGATAGCTGAAGATGATCGGGAACTGCGTCAGCTTTTTTCCCACGTTCTTATGAAAAACGGATATACCGTAAAAGGCGTTTCCAACGGCAAAGAGGCGCTTGAAGCAATGGACAACGATTATTATGATCTTATTATTTCTGATATTATGATGCCTGTGATGGACGGATATGAGTTTGTGCGTCAGCTGCGCGACAGCGGCAATACAACCCCGGTTATGATGATAACGGCAAAGGACGCATTTGACGATATGCGGATGGGCTTTCTCTCCGGAACAGACGACTATATGGTAAAGCCGATCAATGTCAATGAGATGGTGCTGCGTGTGAATGCGTTGCTTCGCCGCGCGCAGATGATTAACGAGCGCAGACAGGTGATCGGGAATACTATTTTGGAATGTGATTCGCTTACCGTTATCGCCGAGGGTGAGTCTGTCATTTTACCTCAAAAGGAGTTTATGCTGTTATATAAAATGGCGTCTTACCCGGGCAAAATTTTCACACGCCAGCAATTAATGGACGAGATATGGGGATACAGCAATGAAAGCGATCCTCATACCGTGGATGTTCATATCGGAAGACTAAGAGACCGTTTCAGAGATAATAAAGATTTCAAAATCGTGACAATGCGAGGCGTGGGCTATAAGGTGGTAAAGCTATGAAAGCAAGAGAAGCTTTTGAAAAAATCCGGAATCAGCGGGATAACAAATTCAGTCTGCGTGTCAGAATGACATTTATGGTTTCGGTGGAAATTCTTGTATGTATTATCCTTTCCTACATACTTTCAACGCTTTTTAATAATACTACCCACATTAAAATACCGATTTTGCTGGAACTGCTTGTGCTGAGTCTGTTTATCGGATTGCTGGTAACGAGCTTTATGTCGAAATGGTTTTTTGATCCGATCAAGAATCTTCGCAAAGCAATGGAAAAGGTCGCCGACGGTGATTTTTCGGTACGCCTTGAAACCAAATCCTCATCAAAAGAAATTCGGGAAATATATTCAGGCTTCAATCTGATGACAAATGAGCTGAGCAATACCGAAATTTTGCAAACGGATTTTGTGTCCAATGTTTCGCATGAATTCAAAACGCCTATCAATGCAATTGAGGGATACTCCACTCTATTACAGGACAATGACAATCTTAGTGATGAACAAAAGCAATATGTCGAAAAGATCATTTTTAATACAAACCGCCTGTCAACGCTGGTCGGAAGTATTCTTCTGCTTTCAAAAATTGAGAATCAATCAATTCCCGTTAATCAGACATGCTTCCGTTTGGACGAGCAGATAAGGCAGTCCATTGTAGCGCTTGAGCCTGCTTGGGAAAAGAAGAATATTGAATTTGATGTGGAAATGGAGAGCGTTGAGTATGTCGGGAACGAGAATATGATGAGGCATATTTGGGATAATCTTATTGGAAACGCAGTCAAATTCAATCCCGAATTCGGACTTGTCCGCATAAGGCTTGCAAAGCAGGACATCAAGCTTGTTTTTACAGTTGAGGACAACGGACCTGGTATTTCAGATGAGGCAAAAAAGCATATTTTTGATAAATTCTATCAGGGCGACAGCTCCCATAAGGAGGAAGGAAACGGTCTTGGATTAGCATTAGTCAAAAAAATATTATCTGTGTCAAACGGCGAAATATCTGCTGAAAACATAGATGGCGGAGGATGCAGGTTCACGGTAATCTTAAAAACGAAATAAGTTTTTATGATTATAAAGCAATTATGTTTGGTTCGCATTATGAGCCAAACAATTATTATATAACAGCTTTATGAAAACTTAAAAAATTTTATTGGAGTAAAACAATGTTTCAAAACAAGGCAAATAAAGATGTTCTCTTAAAGCAACAGTATAAACGGGATAATGAAAACCGAATTGTCATTGATATGACGGTAAAGGACGACAGCGATTTTCTCTCAGTATTCTCGCAAAGCGATACGCCTGTTATCAGCTCTGAAGTTGCCGAATTTATTGAAAACAGCACAAACTCAATTTTACCGAAGGAACAGCTAACCCTGCGGATACATAGCGATTGCATTGATGATATTGAAAAAGAACTTTATAAAGCAAGCATAAAGGAATATTACAGCGAAAAATGCATTGCTAATGCAAGAGAACTGAAGCGCAATAATATTGTATCTTTGCTTTTATTTCTGACGGGCGTTTTAGTTTTAGCCATACAGATGATTTTTGAATACAGATTAAGCAGTTTGATCTGGGCGGAAGTAATTGACATTGCAGCGTGGGTGTTTTTGTGGGAGGCTGTCGATATCCGTGTTTTCGGAAACAGGAGTCTGCGTTTGAAAAACAAGCGGTATCTTTCGTACTTATCAATGAAAATAGAATATGTTGACATTACAAAAAAATAATTGGTTAACAATTATGCCGTTTTACAAAAATCGCGGCCAAAAAAATGAGCGGCAACGGCAAAAAAATTTTTTCTGCGTTACTTATAAAAAAGGTATCGACTGATTTCGAGTCGATACCTCTTTTTTTCAACAATTGTTGATGTTGAATTGAAGTTTAGTTGCAATTTATCCAATATAATTTATTTTAATCAAACTGAACGGAAGTGTATATAATATGGCGGATGAAAATACAGGCAAATATCAGAAAAGGATTATTACAATTCCTAACATACTCTCTTTTTTCAGACTTTGTCTGATTCCGGTCATAGT
This sequence comes from Bacillota bacterium, assembly GCA_029219205.1. Lineage (GTDB taxonomy): Bacteria > Bacillota > Clostridia > Oscillospirales > CAG-272 > SUG1495. The sequence goes on from JAQXSY010000170.1 coordinate 11,747, forward strand.
CTGGCTGTACTGTTTTAAAAAAGACTATCTTATTACAACCATTACTCTTGTGATTTCGGGAATAACAGATGTCGTTGACGGGATAATTGCCCGCAAATTCGGTATGGGCAGCGATTTCGGAAAAGCCTTTGACCCTATTGCCGATAAGCTGACGCAGATTGTCACCATGTTCTGTCTGGTCACCAGATACCCTCATATGATCATCCCGCTCGTGATTTTAACCGTCAAGGAAGTCCTTGCGGCGGTCATTAATATGATAACTATCAAAAAAACCGGCGAAGTGATGTGTGCGGTATGGCACGGAAAGTTGAATACGGTTTTGCTTTACAGTATGATATTGATTCATTTGATATGGATTAATATTCCCGAGTTTGTTTCCGGTATACTAATCGGAATTTGTACTGCCGTAATGATATTTTCGGCTGTGCTTTATAATATTCGGAGTTTTCACGTTTTAAGAAAACAGAAGGAGGTCAAAAATGTTTAGAGAACGCCTGCTTGATAAACTAAATCAGAAATTCGGTCGGTACAGCATACGGAATCTGATGACTTTTATTGTGGGTGGAATGACTGTTGTCTATTTAGCAGAGCTGCTCCTTTATCCCGTGACAGGCTTCTCACTCAGTTCGGTTCTGGCTTTCAACCGAAATGCAGTTTTGCACGGACAAATCTGGAGGCTTATAACCTTTATCTTCATCCCGCCTGACTCAAGCATTCTGTTTATTCTGTTTTCGCTTTATTTTTACTGGCTGATCGGAAACGCGCTGGAAAATCAATGGGGCGCTTTTCGTTTTAATCTTTACTATCTTTGCGGTATGGTCTGTACGGCTATCGCCGGAATGATAACGGGATACGCCACGAACAGCTATCTGAACTTATCCATGTTTCTCGCCTTTGCGCTGATGTATCCCGATTATCAGGTGATGGTATTTTTCATTCTGCCGGTCAAAATGAAGTATCTGGCGCTGCTGGATGTCGTAGGATTGGTAATTATGTTTATCATGGATTCCTGGACGGGCCGTATTGCGCTATTGTTTTCTCTCGGAAATGTTATCCTGTTTTTCTGGCGAAATTTTATTGACGGTATTCAAAACGCCAAGAGAAGATACGAATGGCGCAAAAACAACGGAAATAATTGGAGGTAGACAGGCAGTTAAAATTTTTTCCCATTATAGTAAATGAAATATACAGGAGGACTCCGATATGGACGAAGTTAAAAAACCGAAAAAACCGCTTATCTTTTATTACGGCATCGTACTGCTTATTATTTTGCTTTTTAATCTGATTGCGATGCCATGGATTGCCCAGCGCCAAATCAAAGAAGTCGATTACGGAACATTTATGACAATGACCGAGGAAAAAAATATCGGCAAGGTAGATGTTCAGAAGAATCAAATCGTCTTTACAGACAAAGACAATAAGCAAATTTACAAAACAGGACTTATGGATGACCCCGGGCTTATAGAACGTCTTCACAATTCAGACGCCGTATTTTCAAGCGAAATTATAGAGGAAGCCTCCCCTATTCTGAGCTTTTTGCTGACATGGGTTCTGCCGCTGGTTATTTTTATAGGCCTCGGCCAGCTTATGACAAAACAGCTTATGAAAAAGGCGGGCGGCGGCCCGAATTCAATGATGTTCAATATGGGCAAAAGCAATGCCAAGGTTTATGTTAAATCCTCAAACGGAATTAAATTTTCCGATGTGGCAGGAGAAGACGAGGCGAAGGAAAACCTTGCTGAAATCGTTGATTATCTGCACAATCCCGCAAAATATTCCGAAATAGGTGCTTCAATGCCTAAAGGAATTTTGCTTGTAGGCCCTCCCGGAACTGGAAAAACTCTGCTTGCAAAAGCGGTTGCCGGCGAGGCAAACGTGCCGTTCTTCTCTATGTCGGGATCTGAATTTGTGGAAATGTTTGTCGGTATGGGTGCGTCAAAGGTGCGTGACCTCTTTAAGCAGGCAAAAGAAAAGGCGCCCTGCATCGTTTTCATCGATGAAATTGACGCTATCGGCGGAAAGCGCGACGGACGCATCGGAGGCAATGATGAGCGAGAGCAGACCTTGAACCAGCTGCTTACCGAAATGGACGGCTTTGAGGGTAATACCGGCGTTATTATTCTTGCCGCAACCAACCGCCCGGAAACTCTTGACAAGGCGTTGCTGCGCCCGGGCAGATTCGACAGACGAATCCCGGTTGAGCTGCCCGACCTTCACGGCAGAGAAGCAATTCTTGAGGTTCATGCAAAAAATGTCAAAATGGAGAACAATATCGACTTTTCACAGATTGCAAGGGCAACCGCCGGCGCGTCCGGCGCAGAGCTGGCAAATATAATAAACGAGGCGGCGCTCCGCGCGGTGCGCTGCGGCAGAGATAAAGTTGCGCAGCAGGATTTGGAGGAAAGCGTTGACGTTATCCTCGCCGGCTACAAGCGTAAAG
>JAQXSY010000171.1 GCA_029219205.1 Bacillota bacterium
GCGATCGACAAGTATTATGACAGGAAGCTTCTGCAGAACTATATCATGAATAATGCTGTCGTAGCCTCTTTGCAGGAAAGAAGAATATACCGCAAAAAAAGGACGCAGACCGCTTGCGGCAAGACCGGCGCAGAATGTCAGTGCGTGATCCTCCGCTATGCCGACGTCAAAAAATCGTTCCGGATGCGCTTTTGAAAACGCTTCGAGTCCGGTTCCTCCGCACATTGCCGCAGTTATGGCGCATATATCCTTTTTTTCGTCCGCCATTTCGGTCAGTATTGTACCCATCATGCGGGAAAAGCTTTCGCTTTCTGTATTCCCCCCTTCGGGCTTTACACTGTGGTAACGCTCTGGCGATTCTTCAGCCGGCGGATATCCTTTTCCTTTTTTCGTTTTTATATGTATAACCGCGCTGCCGCCGCTTTTGACAGCCTCGCTTAGAAGCAGTTCAACCTTTTCACAGTCGTTTCCGTCTATCGGTCCGAGATAGTACAGTCCAAGGCCCTCGAAATAGTTGCTTCCGTACATAATATTCTTAATGGTTTGTTTAATATTCCTGATCGCGCTGAACAAAAGCGGTCCCGCGACGGGGATACGATTCAGAAAACTTATTGTCTGACGCTTTGTGCGGTAATATCCCTTTGAAGCTCTTATTTTTGCAATGTGCTTGGCGAAAAGCCCTATGTTTTTGGATATGGACATTTCGTTTTCATTCAGTATAATTATCAGACGAAGATCCTTTCGACAGTTGTTAAGCGCTTCATGTATCATTCCGCCCGTGAATGCGCCGTCGCCTATAACGGCAACTGTATAATTCTGCCTTCCTGCCAGTTTATCCGCTTCGGCAAATCCGAGGGCGGCAGACAGGGAAGTGCTGCTGTGACCGCAGCCGAAGCAATCGTACACACTCTCGCCGCGCTTTGTGAAACCGGAAAGGCCGCCCGGCTTGCGTATTGTATCAAACATTTCCGAGCGTCCGGTTATAAGTTTATGAGTATAGCACTGATGCCCGACGTCAAAGATTATCCGGTCGTACGGCGTTTTAAGTACACGGTGCAGGGCAAGCGTCAGCTCGACTGTACCGAGATTAGAAGCAAGATGTCCGCCGTTTTTGAGGGAAACTTCGATTATCCGGTCCCTAATCTCTGACGCAAGCAGTCTTACCTCTTCGCTGCTGAGTTTTTTCAGATCATCAGGAGAGTTTATCATCGGAAGATATCGATATTCTTTCATTGAAGCGTTTTTCCTTTCGCTCGCAGCTGCTTTTAAAATAATCTTTAAATTATTTTATCATATAACAGCATTCTTTTCAATCTTTTTATTCATCGTCTTGACTTTTTGCAAATTGTGCGCTACACTGCTTACAGCATCAAATATAATTATTACTGAGGAGATTAACAATGAAGACGGTCAAACAAAGCGAATATATAGCGCGCTGCAAGCCTGCGGCAAAAATGCTGCTTGAAAAATTGCTTGAAAAATACGAATACGTCTCTGTGTTAGTAACTGACTGCGATGCAATGTCATACAGAAGCGGAAAAAGCGGAATTTCAATTTCGCAGAACACATTGTACGGCGGAAAAGGAGTCGTTATTAAGATTTTCGACGGAAAAGGATATGCCGAATACAGTACAAACGATTTATGCCCGGAATCCGTTGAGTGCGTAGCTGAAGAAATAGAAAAGCGTCTCATTCCGATAACGGACAGAATTCCCTGCGAAATTGAATTAATAAAAAACAAAAAGTTAGACGACGAACCGTGCGTATTCTGCAAATCAACCGGCTATGAAATTCACCCAAAAGAACTCGGGAATGAAAAAATTATAAAAAAATTAAACGAAATACGCGAAAAAGCTCTGTCCTGCGACGAACGTCTTCTTGATGTTATAACCGTATGCGATTATCATGAAAATCATAAGCTTTTTCTTTCCGAAAACAAGGATATGGAACAGTCCGTACTGTTTATGTCCGGAGCAGTCGCGCTTGTTGCGGCAAAGGACGAAGAAGTTAAAGAATATTACCGAGGATTTTCAAACCTCGGAGGTGCAGAACTCTTTCCGCGTATGGAAAATGATATTCCGGAACTTGTTAAAAACACGATAGATCTGCTTGACGCCGAAGCGATTGAGCCGGGAACATATGACTGCATATGCACTCCGGACGTTACCGGAATGATCGTACATGAAGCATTCGGTCACGGTGTGGAAATGGATATGTTTGTCAAAGACAGAGCGCTTGCGCGCGAATATGTCGGCAAGCCCGTTGCTTCCGAACTTATAACAATGCACGACGGATGCGGAGTCAACGAGGTTGCGACATATTTCTTTGATGATGAAGGTATTCCGTCTCATGATACCGTAATAATCGAAAACGGGATACTCAAAGCCGGCATCAGCGACGCACAGTCCGCTTTGCGCCTCGGCACATCTCCCACCGGAAACGGCAGAAGAGAAAGCTACGAACGCAAAGCATACACAAGAATGACAAACACATATTTTGAGCCGGGTAAGGATAAGGTTGAGGATATGATAAAATCTGTTAAATACGGAATGCTTCTTGACAATCCGTCGTCGGGTATGGAGGATCCGAAAAACTGGGGAATTCAGTGTATGGTTAATGTTGCCCGTGAAATCAAGGACGGAAAACTTACGGGACGCATTTTCTCTCCGATAGTGCTGACAGGTTATGTTCCCGATCTGCTTAAATCCATATCGATGGTAAGCGACGATATCGCGCTGTGCGGAAGCGGAGCATGCGGCAAGGGACACAAGGAATGGGTCAAGGTTTCGGACGGCGGTCCGTATATAAAAGCAAAAATTCGTCTTGGATGAGGTGCTTTCATGAATAATATGCTTGATATGATAAAAAAATCTCTTCGAGCTTCAGGCGTTGAAATCTGGAGAATAAACGAAGACATTCTTGAGGAAGCGGAGCTGTATTTTGTACGTCACAATCTCGATATGAGGCGCATGAAAAACACTCATAAATATAATGTCGGAGTATACCGTGATTTTGAAATAAACGGAACTCCTATGCGCGGATACAGCAAAGTTACGCTGACGCCCTCTCAGACTCAGGATGAAATCGACAGCGCGGTCAGCTCCGCATTCTATGCGGCTTCATTTGTTGCAAATCCGAAATATACTCTTCCGGAAGCTGTAAAACGAGAACATTTTGAAATGGAAAGCGACCTTTCATCGCTTTCAGTTGAAGATGCTGCTTTGCGTATGGCAGAAGCGCATTTTTCAGCTGATACCGATCCTCACGCGTTTATAAATTCATCCGAATTTTTCGCAAGAAAATATACCGAAAACATTTATACGTCTTACGGAACGGATTTAAGCTATACAAAATTTTCAGTATACGGCGAATTTATTGTTCAGTGCAAAAATCCTCAGGACGTTGAAATATATCATGACTTTTCTTACGATTCGCTTGCCTGCGAGGCTTTGGCCAAAAAAACGGGGGACGCACTCAGACAGGTTTCTGACCGCGCCGTTGCAAAGCCGGAGCTAAAGTCCGGAACCTACGACGTCATTCTTTCAGGGGATCATGTTGCAACAATTCTGTCTTATTATGTCAGCCGTTCAAGCGCTTCGATGATTTATCCCGGATACTCAACCTGGAAAACCGGCAGCGTTGTTCAAAGCAATATAGGATCGGGCGAGGCGATCGACATTTCGCTTCACGCAACCCGTCCGTACAGCGATGAAGGTATCTTGATGTGCGACCGGAAGCTGATCGAAAACGGTTCGCTCAGGCTTATCCACGGAGACGCCCGTCTCTCCTCCTATCTCGGAGTTGAACCCACCGGCAGCTACAACTCGTTTACCTGCGGCAACGGTTCGATTTCGTTTGACGAAATGAAAAAGAAGCCGTACCTTTATCCCGTAAGCTTTTCGGATTTTCAGATGGATCCCATGTCCGGACACTTCGGGGGCGAGATACGACTTGCATATTATTTTGACGGAAACAACACAAAAATCGTTACCGGCGGGTCAATAAACGGCAGCATCAACGAATGCGATGGAGATTTTTTGTTCTCAATCGAACGATTCGAAAGTGAATTTTACCGCGGACCGTTTGTGGTTCTTTTGAAAAACGTCAAGGGCGCAGGCACAATCTGAGCTTTCGGAAAATCTTAAAACAAATACGCTTTACGAAGCTTTTTAAAACGGAAATAAAACAAACCGGGCGGTATGTTGCCCCAAAAACACATGTCTGATAAAACGAAATAAACACAACGGTAGGGTATTTAATATGTTTATAAAAATTGATGATATAAAAGACGAAATATGTTTTCAAAACGATTCTACGGATGCTGTTTTTTCGGATATACGAAAAGAGCCATTTGATATATACGGCTTATACGAGCCGGAAAAATCATACAGAAGACTTCCCGAAGACGTAGCTAAGTCAACAAGCGAAGGAGTTGCGATTCTTGCAAAACACACGGCGGGAGGAAGACTTCGGTTTACGACCGACTCGCCGTTTATTGAAATACGTTATAAATCACCGGGCGTTGGATTGATGTTTCACATGGCGCTCAGCGGTTCTTCGGGCTTTGATCTTTATTTAAACAACGGCGTGAAGGATACATTCGAAGGGCTGCTGAGCAATTCATCAATATGCCAGTGTAAAGAAGATTACTATTGTTGGGGCAGGCACATTATTGGTGAGGGGTTACATTCCGTCACTGTTCACTTTCCGTTATACAACGAAGTATCCGAGGTTTATGTTGGACTAAAGCCGGGATCATGCGTCGGTCACGGAGCGAAATACAGAAATATTTCGCCGGTTGTATATTACGGGTCTTCGATAACACAGGGCGGATGCTGCTCAAAGCCCGGCAATTCTTATGAAAATATCATATCCGCAAAAATGAATATCGACCACATTAATCTCGGATTTTCCGGAAACGGCAAAGCCGAGGAAGCGATATGCCGCTATATTGCGTCGCTTAATATGAGTGTTTTCGTCATGGACTACGACCATAATGCACCCGATCCGGAATATCTGGAAAAAACGCATTATCCGTTTTACAGAATAGTTCGAGACGCGAAGCCCGACCTTCCGATTATATTTGTTACTCGCCCGGTATTTAATCTGAATGAACCTAAAGTAAAAGAGCGTCGAGACATAATATATAAGACTTACAGCCGCGCTCTTTCCGAAGGCGACCGCAACGTATATTTTATTGACGGAAAATATATGTTTCCGAATCGTTACAGGGACGCATGCTCCGTAGACGGAGTACATCCGAATGATCTTGGTTTCTGCTTCATGGCTGAATCAATAGGTTCTGTTATTGAAAGAATTTTATCGCTATAAATTAAACGGAATATTAAACGGGACGCCCAAACGCGTCCCGTTTTTTGTTTAATCTGAACTTTTATCAGAGAGTCTCAAGCAAGCCTTTAAGCCTTTCGGCAATTATGCGTGCGCCCGCATCGGAAGGATGGAGTCCGTCGGGCATATATTTTTCGCGTATTACGTCAACAGCAGGCTGTATGCCGCTTGATGCAAAAAGATCAAGAACCGGAAGGGAATAGTATTCCGCAACCTCGCGTTCTGCTTTAACAAATTCTATCAGACGTTCGCAGGGAAGACCTATCTCGTTTGTCGTAACATTTTCCGAAAGACGATGCATGGGAGTCATAACGACAATTACTGCATCGGGATATTTTTCGAGCAGCTTGCGATACAGAATGTGGCAGGCTCCGTAAAAAGTGTTTGGATCCCTGTCGGAAAAGCCTCCGAGCGGAGCGTCGCCGTGACCGAAATCGTTTGTTCCTCCAAATACAACGACAATGTCCGCGTCCGCGCACATTTCGTCAACTCTGCTTATGTAATTCAGATCCGCGCCCGCGTCGGCTTTTTTTACGGCATATCTTGTGCCGCTGATACCGTAATTAACAGTTTTGCATCCAGTAAGTCTCCCAAACACATTTACATAACAATTTTCGCCACAGGATGCGCCGACGCCCGCTGTGATGCTGTCGCCCAGAAACAGAGCTTTTTTTCCTTCAATTTTCATAATGCACAACCTCAAAAACAAAAATAAGAATATTACCGAAAAAATTCAGTTTAAGTAAGTATATCACAAAAAAGAATACATTTCAATATAAATGTCCGAAAAACCCATGTTATGACATATTTCGAAAGCGCGTCCGCCCTAAACTAATCCAATGAAATCCATCTTAGAATATTACGGCGATAAAAACAAAGAAGATTAAGAACATTAAATAAAAAAAACCGCCCGAAATGGGGCGGTGACTTAAGAAAACATTGAAGCAAAAGACGGTTTAGCTTGACGGCTATGCCGTCTTTTGCTGTTTTTGAGTTGTATTCCGAGCTTCTTCGATA
>JAQXSY010000172.1 GCA_029219205.1 Bacillota bacterium
TGACCGAGCCGGCTCACGTATATGCTGTTATGCAAAAAGTTGAGGAGCTGATTATTAACGCATGTTTCATAATGATTGATATAACAAAAAAAGCAGCCGCTTTGGAAGTTCAGAAAAGACGGATCTGATACATAATCTATAAAATTGACACAACTTGCTGAATTCTCATCCTATCGTTTAAAGATAATACCATATATAATTGTTATAAGGTGGTGAAAGACATGCTTAGAATGGAAATTGCGTTGTTCCTTGTGATGGGCTTTATTGCCTGTGTATTTTTTTCCGCCGGGCGAAAGAGCACAACGCTGCACAGGACATTTTCAGTCCTGCTGGTCGTTGTGCTGATCCATCTGGCTCTGGACGGCGTCACTGTCTACACAGTGCATCATTTGGAGGCCGTACCGAGGTTTTTGAACGATGCTGTTCACAGGCTGTTTCTGGGCAGCATGGTGCTTGTGATATATCTGTTTTATCAGTATATTGCCATTCTGGTTGAAGAGGAGACCGGAAAGCCTCGGCGGCTGGACTTGGTTGCCAGGATTTTTCTGGCTGTGGCGGAACTGGGCAATTTCCTGCTGCCCATTTCCTACACGGTGACGACGGAGGGAAACTATTCCTCCGGGCTGTATATGCTGGTGCCCTATTGGGGCGTCGCATTCTATCTGCTGCTGTGCGCCGGACTTTTGGCAGTAAACTGGAGGCAGATTGATCTGAAAAAGAAACTTGCCATCGGATCAGCGCTAATCATTGAGGTTACTGTCTGCGCCATGCAGTGGTTGAACCACACTTGGCTCATAAGCGGCATGGGCATTACTTTGATGACTTTGTCGTTCTATCTGACTTTGGAGAATCCCGATATTCTCCGTGCAGAACTGACAGAGCAGAAGATGTCGATGCTGTACTTGAAAAGTCAGGTCAACCCTCACTTTTTATACAATACCTTGGATACAATTCGGATTCAGGCACAGCTTGACGGGAACAAAAAGGTTGCCGATCTGCTCATGCGGCTTGTGGACTTCTTCCGCCTCAGCGTGAAGGTGGACAGGCAGATGGTGGCGCTGGACGATGAACTGGAGCTGCTTGAAGCCTATATGGAGCTGATGTGCTACCGATATCCTGAGCTTAATTGCGAATATGATATCGACCCCGATCTCGGCGGCGTTCAGGTTCCGAATTTCATCTTGCAGCCTATCGTTGAAAACAGCCTTCTGCATGGGCTTAAAAACAAGGGATACCGGGGAACGGTACGTATTTCGGCGCAGAAAACTGCGGACGAAAAAATGGAGATTCTTGTTTGTGACACCGGAAGCGGGTTTGCAGAGGGGAAGAAAGAAGCAATCGATCAGATGCTTCTTACCTATGCAAAGCATCCTGCAAAGTTAGAGGGAAACAGCATCGGAATCCTGAATGTACAGAAACGGATCAAGCTGCTCTGCGGTCGGAAATACGGGCTTACATATACAGAGAATCCCACAGGCGGCGTAACGGCTCATTTGCTGCTGCCGATAAACGAGGAGAGTGCAAAATGAAGAAACTGCGTGTACTTTTGGTAGACGACGAGATTATGATTCGCGAAGGCTTTAAACGGCTTTTCGACTGGGAAGCCCATGATTGCGAGGTAGTGGGCGAAGCTGCAGACGGTATGGAGGCGCTGGCAAAGATAGACACGCTGTGCCCGGATATCGTCATCATGGACATCAACATGCCCATCATGAACGGACTTAAGGTCATCCAGCTCAGCCGAATCAAGCACCCGGACACTGCCTTTGTGATTGTATCGGGCTATGATGATTTTTCCTACTGCCGCGAAGCTTTGCGTCTGCAGATTACCGACTATATCCTGAAGCCCGTAAACTACGAGGAGTTCGGGACATGCATTGACAATCTGAAAATTTCTCTGTTTGATCAGCGGGTATCTTCCGCGTCTGAATCGGAAAAACAGGAGGAACGAACCATTACCGGTATAACCCGGTATCTTCAGGAGCATTTGGCCGAGGATTTGAGCCTTACTGTTTTGGCAGATGAGTTTCACCTGAATCCGCAGTATATCAGCCAGCTGTTCAAGAGCGAGATCGGCGTCAACTTTCTTTCTTATCTAACAAATATACGTATGGAAAAGGCGAAAAAGCTGCTGCTTTCCACCTCCCTTCCCATCGCCGACGTGGCTGACCAGGCAGGCTACGGAGACTACCGTGTGTTCACAAAGGTTTTCAAGAAGTCGGAGGGCATCACGCCTTCTCAGTACCGGCGGGATTTCCTGGAAACTGCGGGAACAAGCGGTGATTGAAGGAAATGGAATAAAATGAGTAAATACAATTTGTTATGGGATTATGTGCGCAAAAGCGAAAGAGACTCACTCATGCTTACTTTTGCAGAAATAGAGGGTATTCTGGGAACACCGATCGACCATTCATTTTTAAAATATAAAAAAGAACTTACAGAATACGGTTATCTGGTCGTAAAATTATCCATGAAAGAGAAGGCCGTTATGTTTGAAAAATTCAAGGATAAGTCAGGGATATAATGTATTAAAAGAAGGCATTAGGATCAGTTTTTTTGAAACAGACTTTAACCGAGCAGAGCGAAAAAACAGTATTACGGGAGCAAAGTCAATGAAAATATATCAGAAGTTTTTACGGCTTGGCATTAGTCTTGATTCGATTGGAATTGAAACAAGGAGCGATGAAACACCATACTTTTGTACGCCTAAGGGCGCTTCGATTATTGGCTGGGCAGGTACAGACGGCATACACTACTGCTTTATCCGCGGTTTTGGGGAAACGGTATTTGCAGTCAGCCCCATGAATATTGCACCGGATTATGTCCGCCCGCTGGCGGAAACCTTTTCGGACTTTCTGCGTTTACTGTTGGCTTGCGGAGACGCTGCCGTCCTGGACCAGGCCTGGATGTGGGATAAAGCGCAGTTTGAAACCTTTTTGAAAGAGAATCCCGCAACCGTAGAACAGAAGAAAACACTTTCCGAAATTGCTGAAAAGATGAAATTAACGGCGATTGAGCTGCCGTTTGAATATATCAAGTCGCTGCAGTCGTCCTTTGATTACAGTAAGATCCGGTACACGGAAGAATATTATGACATTGATATGAATCCTGCATCGAAACCCGCGTCCCAGGAATGGAAGGTCTATTTTGAAGGCAACTTCCGGGGACATAATGGAAAGGATCACGCCGGAAAGGAAATACCGATCGGAAAGCAGTTCGATTGGGCGGGACATCATTGGTTGATTCCGGCTGCATACTCGTGCAGCAAGGGTTTAGTTGCTGATTTCTGTATGCGTGTTGAGCCGGAAGAAATCCGCGCTTTTATGGAAAAATGGAATCAAAGTCCGGAGAATGGATCGCGGGAAAGCCTTACGCAGGAACAGCAGATGGAAATGGAACTGGACAATCCTATGTACTTCTCTTTTAAACCGCAGTTAGAGTTTAACGGGCGGAATATGAAGACGTATCATGGCTGTTCCGTGAACTTTAATCCCCTCATACCGGAAGAAAGTAGTAATGAACCGGAAGCGAAATGGGTTATAGAACATTATGGTTTAGACACATCGTACGGATGGCATATTTTCCGAAATGCCTTCAAGTGGGAAAGCAAGCTCAGACCTGAAATCAAAACACTGTCTCTTAAAATGGAACAGCAGCCGAAGCATATTCCCGGACCGCATTTTATAACTCACGCTCCCGGAGATTCTTTCAGCTTCATACACCCGGTGAGCAATACGGAGTATACGCTGACTGTTCATAAGTTGGAACATCAGACTATTCCGAAAAACAGCTTCGGCTCTGACCGTTGGTTTTATCCGACACATTTTACAGCTATGAGCTACACGCTTTCACCGGAAACATCAGAGCACATTACCGTCAGTGATTGCGATGATGGTGACAAGCCTATTGAAAACGCGGAAACCAATGATTTGTTTACACCCGAGGTAAGCAAGGGCGCCGATTTTATCGGAATTGTCGGAGGAGCGGACGGACCGACTGTCATTGCGTTTGGAGGAAGTTTGCAAAGCAACCTCCATGCTGCGTGTTCCGCGCTCCATTTTGAACCTGTGCGGCATGACATCGAGTGGCGGATTAACTTCCGTGAAAAGTTGTATGAGGAACTTGAAGTAAATTTACTGGAAATGTAAAGATACTTTTAATGTTATGAAAAAGAAAGAACCACTGTTTATAACCGGGCGAGAGGGCACTCGTTTTGTCCTGAAAAGTCCGCTTTCAAACGGTTCTATGAAAAGCGAGGGGCATGTAACTTACGGTATTATGATAAAAAAAGAATTATGCCGTTGCTTCTTGTCCTCACGGCTGTTTTTATCCTGCTTAACCTGATCTGGTTCGGATGGCGTCATACAGCTTACTCCGGATTTTCTAAGAATATGACTCGTACCGATATGTCCTCGGCCCTGTTTCCGACTTGCGCTACAAAAGACGGGGACAGCTTTGACCATACGGTTAAATGCCCGGACTATCTGTCGCTGACAGGAAATCCTGCAGTAGGTTACCCGGGGACCGAAGAAAACTCTTTCACCGACAGACTGATCATTTGGCCCAAATTCACGGGCGGATATGAATACGGCGTTATTCTAAATTCCAAAGAGGATGACAGAAGAGGAAATATGTTTTATGTTGACACCTGTGGCAATGCGGTTGACGAGAAATACCGGTTCCTTGCAGAGGACTATCGGAAGATTATCCGCGAACTGATGGAGCGGGCAGAGAGAGTCTGGAATCTGGACTAACCGCCGCAACTGAAAAAAAGAGGTACGAAATATGGAAATTATATTTGGAACACCGCCGGACCTTGACGGCTGGATGGAGTTAGTTGACAAGGTAAAGGAGGATTTTCCGGGATTGGAAACAGAAGAAGCTTTGGAAGCGCACCAGAAAACGGTACAGGAGTTTATGAAATGCAGATCGGCCATCTGTGCCATTGAGGACGGACGCGTGGTTGGAGCGCTTCTTTTTTCACGAGAAGAAAACACACTTTGTTTTCTGGCGGTTGATCCTTCCTTCCGCAGACAACACATTGCGGCGGGCATGGCATCCTTTATGCTCCCGCTGATGGATTCGGAACGGGACATTACCGTAACAACTTACCGCGAGGGAGATCCCGCGGGTGCGTCCGCCAGAGCCTTTTACAAAAGTCTGGGCTTTACAGAAGGAAGGCTGACCGAAGAATTCGGCAGCCCGGTGCAGGAATTTGTGCTGAAACGGGACAAAATGATATAGATATACATTTCGGAAGCAAGTCAGAAACAACGTTTATGATTAAACGTGATGAGAAAACAACAAGAGATAATTTTCGTAAATTTTATGTATTAACCTTTAATCAACTGCAGCGAAAACAATTTTATGCCATACTCCGCATTTCGCACCAGTTTGTCAAAAATCCGGCCATAAACTGCAATGGCCGGATTTTTGATAAATTGAATTTACTGTGCTTTAGGAATAAAAATCGCAACAGAAAAAGCGCCGTCATACCTTTGCTTATTGGAAAGTTCTTTTGTGCTTATGATAAAGCAGTATTCTTTTCCGCTTTCTTCTTTACGGTAAGTACATTCTGTTGCGTCTGTTACCGTCTTGACCTTTGAAAGTCTTTTTGTATCAATGTTAAATTTATAAACGTAATAAGTATCAGTACCGGCAACAGGATCCCAAACCAGAGTCAAACGCTTACACTCACTGTCGTAAGTTGCTGATGCATTAACTGTTTCGGCAGGTTTTTTTCCGAAAATTGCTTTAACACTGTATTCGGGGGAGATATTATCGCAAATAGCTGTGTACGAAATCGGCTGAACGATATATCTGTACGCATTACTGCCAACTGCCGCTTCAACCGTAAAAGAGGTTCCGGCAGTTCTGTCTAACATAAGAACAAGCTTTGTGTTTTCGCAGTATTCGAAAATTTGGTATTCCACTGCATCCTTTACAGGCTGCCACGAAAGCAAAACTGTGTTTTCGGAAACACTGTTTGCCGTCACTACGGGAGCATTCAGTGTTGCAAGCTCAACCTTTTGCTCCGGTTCTTCACCGCCCAGTACCTGTATCACGCGGAAGCCCACATCCTCATAGGCGCTTGCAGCAGCTCTGCCTTCCTTACGGTGCTCAGTACGGCAGTCGGTTCGTGCGGAATTCCATGAACCTCCCTTGACGCCAAGGATGGTTATGCCGTCAGAATCGGATCTTACGGTTGTTGTCCATTCCCAAACATTACCCCAGAAATCAACCGCTCCGTGCGCTCCTCTTGTGACATCGGCATATTCCTCAACGGAGGTTCTGCCGTCGTTAACACCGCAGTTGAAATCGACATCCTTTGGCATATGACCTGCCGCCAATTCCCATTCGCTTTCATTCGGCAAGCGGTAGACATTCACGCCATCCTCTGCCGTCAACCATTCGCAGAAGTCCAACGCATCTTCGCAGGTTACAAAATTCAAAGGATATTCTTCCTCACCCGCAGGATATGTACCGTCTATCCAATTGGACGGCGCTTTTGCACCTGTAGCTGAAATATATTCTGCATATTCGGCGTTTGTGACAGGCGTGCGTTTTACATAAATGCTGTTGCCTGCACCCATAACGGGAATGTAATCATACTTATATGCATCGTCAATCTTCCATTTAAGCAGTCGGGTATCGGTAAAACGAAGCATACTGCTGTTGATACGATTCCAATAGGTCATATACATTTCCTGAACGATTTCTTCCATTTCGGCTACCTTTTCTTCGCCGCCGGGCTTTCCTGCCGTTTCTTCTTTCAGTTCGGCAAGCTTTGCCTCTTTTCTAACAAGCACGGCATTGTAATTATCAATAACAATTTCACGAAGATTAAGGTAGTTTTCTTCTGTGGGATTTCTCTGATAAAGTGAAATTAACTGCTTTGTTTCCTCAGTAAGCTCAGGCTGTTCTTTTTCGATGAAGTCGCTGTTTTCAAACATATTCATCCCGTCATCCTCTGTTTCTGCCGCCATAGCGGTAGCGGGCAACAGTGCAAAAGCTAAAAGCAACGCCAAAAGGAAACCGGCAATTCTTTTTGATACTTGCATATATTTACTCCTTCGCTGTTTTTTCGGATTGAAGCCTTGAAAAACATCAGTTGCTTTTCAAT
>JAQXSY010000173.1 GCA_029219205.1 Bacillota bacterium
CCGCCGCCGCTTCGCTTATGCTGTTTACTTTTTTATGTCCAAAGTAAATATCAGTAACTGCGCCGCAATCTGAAACAACATATCCTTTGAAACCGAATTTTCCGCGCAGAATATCGCAAAGCAGTTCTTTGCTTGAAGAGCAGGGAACTCCGTGTACGGCATTGTAGGCGCTCATAACCGAAGCGGGATCGGAATATTTAATACAGTATTCAAACGCTTTGAGGTATGTATTGTAAAGGTCCTCGTCTGAAACGCCGGCGTCAAAGCCGTGGCGCAATTTTTCCGGTCCGCTGTGAACGGCGTAATGCTTTATTGTGGCATCTACCTTATGGTATTCTCCGTAGCCCTGCAGTCCCCTTACATAAGCGGCGCCCATACGTCCTGTCAGGTACGGATCCTCGCCATACGTTTCGTGTCCGCGTCCCCATCTCGGATCACGGAAAATGTTTATGTTCGGCGTGAACATTGTGAGACAGCGGTACTGCTTGGTTTTTATTACGGAGTTTCCGTAATGGATCCTTCGGTCCTCCATTTTTTTATAATCGTTGTATTTTGCTCTTGCCTCGTCAGAAACTGCGTCTGCGACCTCTTCGAGAAGGGTATCGTTGAAACTGGCTGCCATACCGATTGCCTGGGGGAAAACGGTTGCTGTTCCTGCTCTTGCAAGTCCGTGAAGACATTCGTTCCACCAGTTATATGCCGGAATGCCAAGTCTGTCTATGGCCGGAGAGTCATAGGAGATTTGAGATATTTTTTCCGACAGAGTCATTTTTCCGACAAGTTCTTCGGCGCGTTTTCTGAAGTCCATAGTTTAACCTTTCAATAGCTGGAATTTTTATTATTTGTTATTAAAATTATTGTTTTGCGGAAGGATTTACAGCAACTCCGTTTTCCCAAAGATAGTACGGGCAGACGGGAGTGCCGAAGATGTAAAGACCGTAGTGCAGGCTTGTACCTTCGGTAAAACCTGTTGCTCCGACAACGCCGAGCTCCTGACCTTTTTCAACGACATCGCCCACGCTGACGCTTATGCTGCTTAAGTGAGCATAAAGGCTCTTAAGTCCGCCTCCGTGATCGACAATTACGGTTTTGCCGGATAGAGTAAGATCTCCTGTGTAAATTATCTTGCCGCCCATGGCAGATATGGCCTTGTCGCCTGCGGAAACAACATAATTTACACCCTCGTGTCTGTATTTCGTCGAGGTTGCGGAGAGTGTTATGTTAAGTCCGAATCCGGTGCGTATGCTGCGTTTTGCGACAGGCTCAAGGAAAAGACCTCCGTCGAGCCAATAAAGATCATTATACTGAGCGGTGAAATATTGTGAAAGCGTTGCGTCGAACTCTGCGAGCGCTTTTGCGGAACGGTATGTTGTGACGGTGGCTGCGGAGAACGTGTGAGTTTGAGCATTGAATTTTTTGTTATTTACATTAACCGTAAATTCCTGAGAAACGCCGTCGCAGGTTACCGTAAGCTTGTAAGTTTCACTGTACGGAAGCTCCATATTGATCGGAACGAGCGCGTGAACAAAGTCGCCGCTTGAGAAAAATACCGGCGAGACTCCGATTTCTGGCTCTGTAGTTACGGTTACGGCAGCCGGGTCTACTACGTTTTTACCGCTTATAACGACAAATTCTCCGGGATCAACGGTTGTTTCCCCTATATAGAATACAGCCGGGGCAAGAACATTGGCGATGAATTTATACACACCCTCACCGCAGTTTCCTCTGCCGGAGCTTTCGTACCATTTTGCGCTCAGCGTTACGCTGTAAACGGCATTGTCGGCAAAGATCGACGTGTCAATGTTTTCATAGAGATCGTCAAAAACCGTCGAGCCGTCCTTGGTGTTTGTTATATTGACAAGCAGATAGTCGGGCGAGACGTCAAAATCAAGGTTAAGGGTGCTTCTGATGTCATATGTATTGACCGCGTCGCTCGACGGAACGGTTACTCCTTTGTAATCCCCGTTGTAGCTGAGATATTTCCAGGACATATTCTGAGGCTGTACAACATCGTTTCCGCCAACCTTGAGCACAGGTGACTCTGCCGAAGGGTAAAGACAAAGCGCAAGGTCGAGATTGAGAAATTTTTCGGCGTATTCCGGAGTTATACGGTAGGCTTTATTGTTATTGTCAGTGTAATAAGCCGAACTCGGATCAGTTGAAAAATAATATTTGTAATCGGTGGTCTTGTCGTAGCTGTAATAGCTGACCTTAAAATAAGGCGTGCCGACAAGGGGCGACGGAAGCTCTGTCGCAGTTTTTGCAGAGCTGTTAAGCTCGGTTAGAAACGCAATTATTCCGCCCTCAACGCCGGAAACATTTTTTGCGCTTTCCTTATCGAACGAATACAGCTTTCCCTGCGGATCTGTTATGTCAATTTTTGTTACGGCGTTTTGATCAACAGGGTTGTTTTGCGCAGAAACATAGCTTACTATTGCGACAAACGTCGGAATAAACAACAAAAAAACGCATAATACAATGATCAGAGCTTTTTTCATAAAAATTTATATCCTTTCCGGAGCAATTCGGTAAACCGGATACTATCCGGCTGCGCATAATTACGGTATTATGGCAAATAGTGATTATACTTATTTAACATTATACCACATTTTTCGTCAGTTGTAAACAATAAAATAAGAAAAAAGCGGCGGAGGCAAATGAATGCTTCGCCGCTTTTTGCAAAAAAAGTCAGAGAGCGTATTTTTCGATAAAATTAACGACCGGAGTCGGATCTTCTAAGCTGTGCGGATGATGATCGCATCCGGGCTTGACAATGGTCTGGATTTTATCCGAATATTTACTGAATATGTCATAGAAAATTGCTCCGTTTTCGACATACGGAACAACCTTATCCGAATCTCCCGCAACTATTACAACAGGTATTCCGTATTTTGCGATGTTTTCCGCATAATCGTTGGGATTGCCTTTAAACGTCTTTGCGCTTTCCTCGTCGAGCTTATACCATCCGAGGCATTCTTTCCACTCGTGCTCGGCACCGTAGCCGACACCTTTTCCGCCCGGCCAGGATTTTATATCGGTAACCGGAGCGTCAAGATAGAGCGTTGAAACGCATCCCGGGTATTTGTTTGCGAAATTAACGGTGTAAAGACCGCCGCGGCTGAAACCGAAGATTACGGGACGTCTGTTGAGGTTGTAATATTTAACCGCAACGTCATAAAACTCCTTCATCATTTCAAGTGATTCGGGACAGCCGTACATATTGCTTACCTGATGATATGCAAGATGCCATCCTCTGCGCACAAGCTCCATATCGACCGAGTCGAAAGCTCCGAGAAACTCTGCTCTCCAGATCCACGGATTGCCGGGAAGAGGATTTTCGGGGAGTATGATTATTGAATTTCTGCCCCCGACTTCAAAGTTTATGCTTTTGTAACCTTTATAATCTCCGTATGTCATGATAACTCTCCTTAAATTTATTTTGATACTCCGATCGCCTGCTCGAGATCGGAAATTATGTCGTCTAAATCTTCGATTCCAACCGAAAGACGGATCAGATCCGGGCTGACGCCGCATGATATCAGCTGCTCATCTGTCATTTGGCGGTGTGTCGTGCTTGCGGGATGAAGAACGCAGGTACGCGCGTCGGCAACATGAGTTACGACGGCGGCAAGCTTCAGGCTGTCCATGAAACGCATGGCTCTGTCTCTTCCGCCTTCGAGACCGAAGGCAATTACGCCGGAAGTTCCGTTTGGCATGTAGCGTTCGGCAAGCGCGTGATGTCTGCTGCTTTCAAGACCGGGATAATCGATCCATTTAACATCCGGATGCTTTTCAAGCCATTTAGCCACAGCCAAAGCGTTTTCACAGTGCCTTTTTACTCTGAGGTGAAGCGTTTCGAGTCCGTGATTAAGCAGAAATGCCGAGGCGGGAGCCGGAGTACAGCCGAGGTCTCGCATGAGCTGAACCGTCATTTTGGTTATATATGCGCCTTCTTTGAATGATTCGGTATAGCTTATACCGTGATAGGATTCGTCCGGCTGAATAAGCGGAGCAAATTTTTCAGGGTAGTCGGTCCATTTGAATTTTCCGCTGTCAACGACAGCTCCACCGATTGTACATGCATGTCCTTCCATATACTTTGTTGTGGAATGAGTAACTATATCTGCGCCGAATTCAAACGGTCTGCAATTAATCGGAGTTGGAAAAGTATTGTCAACAATAAGCGGGACGCCGTTTTTGTGCGCCGCGTTTGCGAATTTTTCAAAGTCAAGAACGCAAAGGGAAGGATTTGACAGAGATTCTGCGAAAACCGCCTTTGTATTGGGTCTGAATGCCGCGTCAAGTTCTTCCGGCGAGCATTCGGGATCAACAAAGGTTGAGTCGATGCCCATTCTTTTCATTGTTACGGAAATCAGGTTGAATGTTCCGCCGTAAAGAGCGCTTGAGCAGACAATGTGATCTCCGGCGCCGGCAATATTAAAAAGCGCGAAGAAATTGGCTGACTGACCCGACGAAGTCAGAACGGCGGCGACGCCTCCTTCGAGAGCGGCAATTTTTGCCGCAACTGCGTCGCAGGTCGGATTCTGGAGCCTTGAATAGAAGAACCCGGAGGCTTTCAAGTCGAAAAGATCGCCCATTTCGGCAGAAGAATCATATTTGAAGGTTGTTGATTGATAGATAGGAAGTACGCGCGGCTCGCCGTTTTTTGGCGAATAGCCCGCCTGGATGCAGTTTGTGTTGATTTTGTACGACACGGCAGACTCCTTGATTTTTTAAATTTTATAGCTGTCTTTAAGCGTAACGGAACGGACAAATTTTCCAGGGTGATTTGTGTCAAGCGTAAAATATCCGTTGCGTACAAACTGGAACTTTTCCCCGTTTTGTGCGCAGGCAAGCGCTTTTTCTGCTTTGCATCCCTTAAGCTCAATAACGGAATCGGGGTTGTAGAACTGTTTGATTTCTTCGACTGTATGGTCTCCGGTGGTATAGGAAGCGACGTCGGGAATAGTGAAGAGTCTGTCGTAAAGAACGACTTCCGTATCGATACATTCGGAGGCAGATACCCAATGTATTGTACCCTTGACTTTGCGGCCGTCTGTCGGATTGCCGAATCCGGAATCGAGGTCTGCCGTACATCTGATTTCTTTGACTGTTCCGTTGTCGTTTTTAATAATCTCGCTGCACTTTATGATGTACGCGCCCATGAGACGTACTTCTCCGTCGGGTTTGAGACGGAAGAATTTCGGAGGAGGCACCTCGGCAAAGTCCGATTTTTCAATATACAGTTCGCGTGTGAATGCAACGTTTCGCGAACCTGCTTCGGGGTCGTTAGGATTGTTCGGAAGAGAAACATATTCCGTTTTATCTTCCGGATAATTTGTTATTACAACCTTAATCGGCTCTGTTACGCAGATTCTGCGCTGCGCCTTCATGTTAAGCTCCTCTCTCAGACAATGCTCAAGAAGCTCAACGTCGACGGTTGTGTCGGATTTTGCAACGCCGGCACGCGAGACGAAATCAAATATTGCCGAAGGAGTGTAACCTCTGCGGCGCATACCCGAAAGCGTGGGCATACGTGGGTCGTCCCAACCGTCAACGATATTGTTTTCAACAAGAAAACGAAGATATCGCTTGCTCATGACCGTATACGTTACGTTCATTCTGCCGAATTCTCTCTGCTTTGGAGGATAAACCGTGAAGCCGCAGTTGTCAATGACCCATTCGTACAGCGGACGGTGATTTTTGAACTCGGAAGAGCAGAGCGAATATGTTATGCCCTCGAGAGCGTCCTGAATCGGGTGAGCAAAGTCGTACATCGGGTATACGCACCATTTGTCGCCCTGACGGTGGTGATGCACGTGACGGATACGGTAAATAACTGGGTCGCGGAGATACGGATTGTCGGATTCCGGATCAATTTTGGCTCTGAGCGTGCGTGCTCCGTCCGGAAATTCGCCGTTTTTCATTCTCTCGAAAAGGTCGAGACTTTCTTCGGGGGAACGGTCGCGGAAAGGCGAGGCTTTTCCTGTCGAAAGACGGTCGGTTCCGCGGTATTCGGCAAGGTCGTCTTTTGAAAGATCGCACACGTACGCCTTTCCGTCTTTGATAAGCTTGACTGCAAATTCGTAGCATTTTTCAAAATAGTCCGAGCCGAAGAAAATTCCGCCGTCCGGTTCTGCTCCGAGCCATAAAAGATCGTTTTCGATTGACTTTACAAACTCGTCGCTTTCCTTCATCGGATTTGTGTCGTCAAAACGAAGGTTGAATTTTCCGCCGTACTTTTTTGCGGTGCTCCAGTTAATCCATATCGCTTTGGCGGAGCCTATATGAAGGTAACCGTTCGGTTCGGGAGGAAAGCGGGTGTGTACCGTGTTGTTTATACCTTCCGCAAGCTCCTCGTCAATTATGTCGTGAATAAAATTTGAACTGATTTCTTCCATCTTATAAAACCTCAAAGCGCCTTTGCGGCGTTATTTATTCTGTCAGTCGTTCGTTCTTTGCCGATTATGTGCATGACCTCGTAAAGATCCGGCGAATTAACGCTTCCGGTTACCGCTATACGCACAAACATCGATATGTCGCCGACATGCCCCTTATATTTGTCCGGCTCTTTTTTGTATAGCTTGACTTCCGGCGCGTAATTGAGTTTTTCGGCGATTTCTTTCATTTTTGAAAACCATACGTTCGGATCGTCTGCCTCGTCGTACGTTTCGATAAACATAGTCAGCGCGCTGCGTATGTCGTCTTTTGAGAACTGAGCCGGGAAGTCGTCGGATGCGGTGAAATACCGGTCGTAGAAAAGCGACATATACGGCTTTGCATCAGCCCATGTTGCAAGATCCTTGCGCGGCTTTGATCCGCCTCTGCCTATCGAAAGAATACGTTTTGCATAATCGGGATTTGAAGCAAGCTCAGAATAAAAGTCCTCATCGTATTCCTGTGCCCACTTGCTTAGTGACTCGTATACCTTTTCCGCACTCATTTTACTGATTATGTTTTTGGAGACGTCGTTAAGTTTGTCAAAATCAAAGAGACAACCGGACTTGCTCATCTTTTTGATTGAAAATTCAAAATCGTCGCAGCTTTTGTCCGGATTCTGTGCGTGCCATTCTTCAAAATTGGAATTTAACAGCGTAAGAACATATTCGCGCACGCATTCCGGTGCATATCCCAGGCGCGTATAATCGTCCATATTTGCGCCCATATCTCTTTTTGAAAGCTTCTTTTTGTTTCCGTTTTCGTCGAGGCGCATAATCTGCGCGATGTGCATATATTTCGGAAGCTTAAATCCAAGGTAGCTGAACAGCATAATGTGTCGGGGAAGCGACGGAAGCCATTCCTCTCCCCTTATAACGTGAGTCGTTCCCATGAGATGATCGTCAACGGCGTGCGCAAAATGGTAGGTGGGAATTCCGTTGCTTTTGAGCAGAACTTCGTCTTTATCGTTTTCGGGAAGCTCAAGCGGTCCTTTTATAAGGTCTGTGATTTTAATTTTTTTATCGGGATCTCCGTTTGCCAGCATTCGAAGAACAAAATGATGCCCCTGACGAAGATGTTCTTCAACCTCTTCAAGCGTAAATTCGCGCATTTTTAGCTGCTCGGCTTTTTGCTTTGCCTCGGTTTCTTCGGTCCATTCGCGCGATTTTACTTCGCTTTTTTTGTCGGCTTGAAGAATTTCTTCAAGCTCCTCGTCGGTTGTAAAGCAAGGATAAGCCTTTCCTTCGCTCACCAGTTTTTTCGCATAAACATGGTATATTTCCGTACGCATACTTTGCTTATAGGGACCGTAGCTGCCTTTGTCATAAATATTTCCGTTTTCATCGAGCGCTGCGCCCTCGTCGAAATAAATACCGTATTTTGCAAGCGTACGGATCAGCCCCTCTGCCGCGCCTTCAATCTCGCGCTTTCCGTCGGTGTCTTCAATGCGCAGAAAGAATACGCCTCCGCTTTGATGCGCGAGTCTTTCGCCGACAATCGACGGGAAAAGACCTCCGAAATGTACAAAACCCGTCGGCGAAGGCGCGAAACGAGTAACCTTTGCGCCTTCCGAAAGAACACGCGGAGGATATCGTTTTTCAATGTCTTCGGGAGTAAGAACAACGTCCGGGAAAAGCAGGTCTGCTAATTTATTATAGTCCATATTTAATCACCTTACCTTATGTAAATGAAAAAGGTATCCTTGAATTTTTTTGTTTTTACGACAGATACGGGTTGAATTCGCGTTCGTGAGCCAGAGTTGTCGAAGCGCCGTGACCGGAATATATTTTGTAATCGCCTTCAAGCGAGGAAAGCTTTTTCAGCGATTCTTCCAGCTGTGCGTAATTTCCGCCGGGGAAATCATGCCTGCCGATATTTTCTCTGAAAATCGTATCGCCGGAAATAATCGTACGGTCAAAAACGAGACAAATCGATCCGGGCGTGTGACCCGGCGTATGCATAACCCGGATTTCATTATTTCCGAGTTTTATTATGTCGTTGTCGCCGAGCTTAATTTCCGCGTCTTTGCAGGGAGTATCTATGCCAGCGAAGCGCGACATGAGAGACAGCTCCGGGTCAAGAAGCGCGGGAGCGTCATTTTTGTGTACCATAAGCGGCGCTGCGGTTGTACCGCGCAGCTCCTCAAGTGCAAGCATGTGGTCGAAATGCGCGTGCGTCAAAAGAATAAATTTAAGCTTAAGATTTCGCTCGTTCAGTTTTGAAATAATTTTTTCGCATTCATCTGCCGGATCAGCCACAATCGTTTCGCCTGTGTCTTCGTCCGTCAGAAAATAGCAGTTTGTTCGCATTATTCCGAGTATGTAATTTAAAACTTTTATCAAATTGTTTTACCTCCGGGAAGAAGCCTGAGAATATTTTCATACATTATGCCGTCGCGTATTTCGCTCGGCAGCTTCAAACAAAAATCCTGGTAAGCGGGCATAACCGCCTCCTGAGAAGTGCGGTACATTCCGGTTATATCGGTTCCGAATACAAAATGCTCCGGATAGTCGCGGAAAATTTCCGTATATTTATAAGTCAGAAATCCCGGAAGAAGCTTAAGGGGAACCGAAAGATCAAAATATATATTCGGGTGCATTATAAGCATGTATCTCAGAAATTCAGGCTCGATGATCGACGTCTTCTGCTTTTTTGCATAATCGCATGCAGCGTGCGCCCAAATGAAGTTTGTTTTGCGGCACATCCGGAGCATGTCCATTATTTCTTCATAGCGGTATTTGTCGCACCTGAATAAAACCGGCGCGTTGTGTTCTCCGGCAACGTGAAATGTTTCGATCACCCGTTTGTCAAGGTATGAAAGTCCGGCAAAATAACGTGCCTGTGTCCAGCTGCCTATGAGAAATTCACCCAATCCGCAGAAACCGCTGCTAAGACATTTTTCGGCATATCCTGCCGGATCTGCTGAAAAATCAAAATCGCACGCAAACGGAATTACTCTGGAAGGGTATTTTTTGTATGCGCTGAGAACGTCGTCGTCCTGACCGGGTTTTCCGTACCCGTTGAAACCGAAAAGCACGGTTTTTGTAATATTTGCCTCGTCGAGAATCTGCGGAAGCTTTTCCATATCTGATTTTTCATATGAATAATGTCTGTGAGCGTCGATGAACATATATGCACTCCTGATACGGAAAACGGTGAAACTTTTATTTATGCTTAATAATTTATTATACCATATTTTTTTCGCGGTGTCCATATTTTATATTTAAAAAATAAAGAAAAGAAAAAAAGCCGGAAATAACTGCAAAAAAGTCTTTTTCACAGCTGAAAACGGCGGTAAAAAATGTTATGTCCTTGCTGAAAAGCTCGTCTGAAGGATAATTGACGCCCGGTTTACTCCTTTGTATGACTCATTTGCTCGTGAGCCTCGGCCGGTGGACGTGTGTTTGTCGGCTGAGGCTCTTTTTTGTTTGCAGAGAGGTTATAAAAAAACGTCGCGAACGAATTTGTTTATTGTAAAAAATCGTCTGTTATCGAGAAAATGATTTTATGATTCCGCAGAACATATAGTCTGCCATTTTATACGCTTCGTTTTCGATGCTGTCAAACACATTAATATCCGCCGTGTAATTTCCCTGCAGGCGCAGCGCTGCTTCTTTTTCCGTCATTTCCAGGTGACTGTACAGCATACTTTTCCATTTTGCTTTGTTCCAGCACCGGTTAACGGAAGATAAAAATTCGGCGATTTCATCCGCGTTTTTATACCATTTGTCTATTGCGGTATTTGCCTTGTCAACTTCGCCGTTTTTAGCTGCGTTAACCAAATCAGCCGCAATCAGCAGATGCTGGGTGAAGAGTTCTTCAAAACGGCTGGCTGCTCTCATTCCGAAAATCGGTGTAAACAGCTCGGCAAAATCTTTCGGATTTTGAAGCAGTCTTTTTGAAACCTGTTCTAAATCGTCCAGATCGGCCGCAGTGCTGATAATGAAGAAGCGCGTCCAATATACATGCTGTCCCCATAATTGTCGTAACCGATTCATTAAGCAAATCTGTTGAGGGGTATATTGATTAAACATATTTTTCCCACTCTCCCATCGACTGTTTTACTATTATTATATGACAGAACGGGAATATTGGTTTATAATTTTTGCGTCTAAAAAACTGATAAGAACGGAAAAACGATTCTCTGGCGCAGGTTTAACCGTGACGGCTGGGCGATCGACCGTTATAAAATGAAATGGAGTGAACTGATGCCGAAGAACGACAAACTTACCGTTAAAGGTTCGCCCTATGTTCACTTGTATGACTGCATTACAATCCCCTTTAAACATAACAAATAAACATAACAAAAACCGGACGCCAATCATGATACCTTATTGTATCAAAATCGGTGTCCGGTTTTGGCGAAAACTTTAATAAAACAAATTACAAACCGGTGAACCGGCATTATTAATTCTGATTTTTTATCTGCTGGGTCTGTATAAAGGGATATGAAACAAGAATATATCCGTCAAGATCTTCCTTGTGCATATCAATCTGCGTTATTTGGCGGTTTTCGTATGTTGTATAATAATAAATTCCTTTATCGGCATTGCAGCAGGAAGTATAAATTGTCATTTCAAGATGTCCTCCGCCGACATCACAGCAGCCCCTTTGCTGTTCAACCGACCCCAATATATGAAAAATCTGGCTAAGTCCCTCTTTGTCGTTTTCGGAAGACACGGAATTAAGCCTTGTAAATGCGGCTCTTACAAAACGTGACTGAGACGAGAGATCTCCAGGCAGTCCCAACCCGCCCATTCCCCGGCTGTAAGCCTTAAGATTCAGCTTGTCCGAAAAGTGATTTTCCGGTGTTTGCGGAGAAATATGCATATAGTTATTAAGATTAAACATCTGCATATCAAAAGGAGGATCATTTGCAAGCACTCCTGCGGGATTATCATATATTTCAAGACCGTTTCTGCGCGGTTCGACAGTTATCGCAGAATTTTTGTCGGCTATAATCCAGTGCAGCTTCGCCGCGGGGAGTTTGTCGTTGAAATCGATATCGGCAATATTAAGATTTTTTAAAAAAGCGCAGGCTTCTGAAACATCCTTGCATTCAGAGAGTATTAATGGTATCATCTCAAATGGCGCGGCATTGCTTTTATCCGGCACAACAGGACCGTAATAAGCGCTGTTAACGAAATTTAGCCCCGCAATGCAAAGTCCTTTTTCGTTTACCGCGTCGTAATAAAGGGGATAATTATCGCAAACATGAGCCACACCGAGCATGGCGTAATGGGTTTTCTTTTCATCAAAATATCTGAATTTCAAAGGAAAATTTCTCGGAGTAAAAACTATTTCTTCTCCGTAAGAAAATTCATAGTCAAGATTTCTTCCGAAGAAAAAGGACTCGCAATTGTAAGTAGCCGCCGTACACATTTTATCACCTCATAAAATTATGCTTGCTTAAATTCTAACATAAAATAGATTTTTTTTCAATATAACAGCAAAAAAATAAACTTTTCTTTTCCACATTTTTAATGAATAATGTGCAATCGCGTATAAAATTTCTAAATACAATAACAAGGTCTAACCCAAATCTGGTCAGACCTTGTTATTGTAAAAAGGCAGCAAAAAAGATGCCGGCAGAAAATTTTGATGTGGATTTGAACCGACAAGAGCATTTTGCCGGTGAAATATTTTGCCTTGCAGCAAATGTGAAATGGGATTTGAAAATCCTCAGTCTCCGCCTGCTTTACTTTGCAGTATCAGGCAAGGCGAAAACTTGCAACATTTTTTTACTTTTCACTATTACTTCTTACTTACAAAGCCCTAAGGGCAAGTGTAGTGAAGAGTAAATAGTGAAGAAGTAAAAAAGCCTCAAAGACTTATGTCTTTGGGGCTTTGGTGCGGGTAAAAGGACTTGAACCTTCACCGAGGAACCCCGACTAGAACCTGAATCTAGCGCGTCTGCCAATTCCGCCATACCCGCATAACTTATGTGGATGATTATACTACAAGAATGGCGTTTTGTCAAGAGTCATTTTAAAAAAAACGCTATGAAGTCATTTAAACATAAAATGTTCCGACGGCTGTTCTAAAAAAGAGCAAGCGCAGAACCGGGAAACAAAAATTTTCAACGAAATATTTTTACGTTAAAAATACCATCCTAAAACAAATATTTCTTTAAAATGTATTTATTTTATTATGAAATTATGATATACTTAAATTTATGATATCAAAAACGGAGCAGATTTATGTGCGGATTTATCGGATTTACCGGTTATCTTGAAAACCGTAAAGAAATTATTAACAAAATGATGGACCGTATCGTTCATCGCGGCCCGGATATGGCGTCGGATTTTCTCGGGGACGGAGTTACGCTCGGCTTTCGCCGGCTGAGCATAATCGATTTGAGCGAGGCAGGGAACCAGCCCATGTCAAGCGCAGACGGGAGATATTCGATTGTTTTTAACGGTGAAATATATAATTACGCCGAGCTGAAAAAAGAGCTGTGCGAAAAGGGATATGTGTTCCGGACGGAAGGGGATACAGAGGTTCTGCTTTATATGCTTGCGGAATACGGCGAGAACGCTCTGCTTAAGCTGAGGGGAATGTTTGCGTTCGCGTTCTGGGATGCCGACGAAAAATCGATTCTCTGCGCGCGTGACTTTTTTGGAATAAAGCCGTTTTATTATACTCGTTTGAAGAGCGGAGAATTGTTGTTCGGCTCGGAAATCAAGAGCTTCCTTGAGCATCCGGAATTTGAGAAAAACGTAAACGAGAAAGCTCTTCTGCCATATCTGACGTTTCAGTATTCTTCTTGCGACGAGACTTTTTTCAAGGGAGTGTTCAAGCTTCCGCCGGCGCATCTGCTG
>JAQXSY010000174.1 GCA_029219205.1 Bacillota bacterium
TAAGCTTTATGAGGCCGATGTCTGCGACGGAAATGCTGTCGCAAAAATATTTTCAAACGAAAAGATCGACGCCGTGATACATTTTGCGGGCTACAAGGCCGTCGGCGAGTCTGTCCGGATGCCGGTTATGTATTACAGAAACAATATTGATTCAACGCTTACTTTGCTTGAAGAAATGAAAAAGGCGGGAGTAAGCAGAATCATTTTCTCTTCTTCCGCAACCGTATACGGAGATCCGGCGTCGCTTCCGATAACAGAGGATATGCCGGTCGGAAATTGTTCAAATCCTTACGGAAAGACCAAGTATATGATCGAGGAAATCATGCGCGACGTGGCGAACGCAGACAGCGGTATGAGTATTATTCTGCTCAGATACTTCAATCCTGTCGGAGCTCACGAGACGGGTCTGCTCAGGGAAGAGCCGAACGGAATTCCGAATAATCTTATGCCGTACGTTCTTCAGGTTGCAGAGGGCAGACGTGAGCGTCTGAATGTTTTCGGCAACGATTATCCTACGCCCGACGGAACCGGAGTCCGTGATTTTATTCATGTTGTGGATTTGGCTAAGGGGCATGTTGCCGCGCTGAATTATGCTATGGATCATACGGGAGTTGAGGCTGTAAACCTCGGAACCGGCGTCGGATACAGCGTGCTTGATATTGTCAAAGCGTTTATAAAGGTTAACAAGATCGACGTGCCGTATGCAATAACGGAGCGCCGCGCCGGGGATATTGCGGCCTGCTACGCATCGCCCGAAAAGGCATATAAACTGTTTGGCTGGAAGGCTGAGCGCGGTATAGAACAGATGTGCCGCGACGCATGGAACGCTCAGCAAATGAAATATTGATTTTTAAACCAAATCAAAAATCTTTTCCGATTTTAAAAATCTTTTCAGATTTTTATCTGCAGATTACATTTTTGCGGCGAGCATTTTCTCTGCTGCAAAATAATCAGGCAGCGGTAACGTGCCAAAGGCATGAAAACCGTGATATTAATACAGAGAGGAACGTCCGAACGGTTTTGAAAACCCTCGGGCTTTCTTTGCGCAAAAATAAGATTTTTAAGGAAAATACGAATGAAATTCAGAATAACAGATCATCCTTCAGAACAGGATATAGAAGAAGTTCACAGTAAATTAAAGCAGTACAATCTTTCGAAGCGGGAATGTTCGGAGAATGTTCCTGTTGGGATATTTTATGAAGAAAGCGACGGCCGAAAGGCGGCCGGTCTTACCGGTGAGATATTTGGAAATTGGCTGTGCATTAAATATTTATGGGTTTCTGAGGAGCTTCGGCGGCAAGGTATCGGAAGCCAGCTTCTTAAAATGGCAGAAAACGAAGCCGTCCGGCGCGGCGCAAAATATGCTTTTGTCGATACGTTCGATTTTCAGGCGCCGGACTTCTACACAAAACATGGATATAGTCAGGTATTCCGGCTGTTTGATTATCCGTATACCGGCTCAAGATTTTATTACATTAAAAATTTGTAATTTTCAGTCGCTCCGACGCCAAGATCTATACAGCGAACAAAAAGAGCATCCGTGTGAATTAAACCATACGGATGCTCAACTGTTTTTGGAGTTTGATTTTTTTGTGAAAACGGCATTGGTGTGCAAACAGTTACATTATGACCGTAGAAGCAGATATTTTGCGATGGCGGCACATTCTCTGAGATATCTCATCGGAAAAGTGTACCACTCAATGCCGGAATGCAGATGGCTGCAGTTCATTCCGAGCCTTTTGGCGATAAGCGAAGCGCGGAATATATGATAGTCGCTGGTTATGAGCAGAACACGGTAGGCGCTGCCGTCAAAATGTCTGTCGAGAAGCTCCTTTGAACAAACCAGATTCGTATATGTGGAATGAGAAGCGTCTTCGGTAATGATGCGGTTTTCCGGTACGCCTTTGTCAACGAGATATTTTTTCATCGCACGGGCTTCGGTTATATTTTCTCCCGGACCCATTCCTCCTGAGACAACAATAACGGCGCGCGTATTCGCTTTGCTGTATTCCGCCGCCTTATCAAGTCGTTTGGCTAACTGAACCGATACTGTTTTATCGGATATGCCGGCTCCGTGCACGATAACCGCGTCTTCGTGATAATCTGCGCTGTCGCATCTTCCGAAAATTGCAAGAAAAGCCAATAATGCCGCTGCGATCGCAAGCGCAGACAAAATAAGTGAGAAAAGCCACTTGATTTTCCGGATATTGTCGAATAAAAAGCCGAATGCCAAAAGGGCAGCGCCTAAGATAAAAGTAAATGCAATTCCGTAGTTGAAGCTGAACATGAAAAGCATTGCTGCTGCGTCCGCAACAAGAAAAATGCCCGAAATAATTATAAGCGCTTTTACAAACCTATTCAATCGCATCGGTGATTATCCTTTTGCTGAGGAAAAAATTAATCCGGATCCGCTTCAATAAGTCCGAGAGAAATTTTCCAATTAATAATTCTTTTTGCAGATTCGTTGATTCTGCCCTCGTCAATTTCTCCGTTTAAAACTGCGGCAAGAACCGCAGAGTATGACGAGACAATATCGTTGCAGCAGATCAGATCGTTTCCGGCGAGAATTGCTTTAACAGCCGGGTCTTTGCCGTCGGTATAATCTGTTATGGTGGCGCTTGAGAGATTGTCCGTAATAATTACGCCTTCAAAGCTGAGCGTGTCGCGCAGCACGCGGTGAACTGCGGACGAAAGCGACGCGGGATTGTCCGGATCAATGCAGTTTACAATGTTATGAGCGACTAAAATCGCTCCGCACCCCGCTTCGATGCCGGCTTCAAACGGTAAAAAATCGGAGAAAATGAAATCATTGTAATCACGTTCGTCTACGGCGATTCCGTTCTGCGGTTCTTTTGTTGATCCGTAACCGGGAAAATGTTTGAGAACGCTTGCCACTCCAAGCTCTTTCATTTTGGCTACGACTGCGGAAATGTATTCAGAAGTTTCGAATGCGTCTCTTCCGAGAGACCGTTCGTACATGAAATCGGACGGATCTGTCGAAATATCGCACACGGGCGCGAGGTTGCAGTTTATGCCGAGGGAAAGAAGAAGCGCGCATTTTTCTTCGGCGTCTGACAAAATCAGATCAATTCCTCCTTCGTCATACAGCTCGCGAGGAGAACGAAAACGCTTTTTGCAAAGCTTTGTCTGATGGCTTACGCGCGTTACTGTTCCGCCTTCCTCGTCAACCGCAACAATAAGCGGAAAACGTGATGCGGATTGAAGAGAGGCAATTTCGTTTATAACCGTTGACGCGGATTTTCCGCTGAAGTTATTGCCGAACATAACGACGCCGCCGGGGGTGAACTGCAATATCATACTCTCGCCGTCGTAAACCGGAAGCCGGGCGAGAAACAGCTGTCCAACCTTCTCCTCTATCGACATATCGTTTACAATTCGGTCGGCCTGCTCCATTTTTATAATTATGGGAGGCTCTGTGTCGCTTGTTTCGTCTGTGCCGCTTGTGTCACTCACGTCGTTCGTATCGCCTTCGGCATTTGTCGTATCGGGCGGAACGTCTGTTGTGACATCGGGCTGAATTGTATTTTCGGTATTGCTGTCGGTATTGTCAGATTTTGAGGAAAAGTCTCGCGCGCAGCCGAAAAGCAGAAATAAAAGTATGACCGCAAGCATGAAAGCGGTATATTTTTTTGCCATTTCAATTATCTTCCTTGAATTTATTGGCGCTGCGATTTTTTTCAGTGCTGTTCACATAATAACATATTCTTCCTGTGAAGTCAACACAGGATGAATAAAAATATTCGGCAAATGTAACAAAAATACCGAAAAAAGCGTCAAAAGTGGGGAATAAGCTCAAAAAAAGCATTAAAATAAGTTGTAAAATGGAGCGGAAAGCGTCTGTTGTCAGCGTTTAAAGCGAATAAATACAATGAATAATGAGTATAAAAATACCGGGAGGCTGATGATTACAAAAGCAGCAGCCTTCCGGTATAATATGCGGTGAGAGTGTTATCCGATTCTGACAAATTTTGAAATGAAGAATCCGTCGCTTCCGAATTCATACGGAAAAATTGTTTTCTGAGTTGCGTTCGGTTCTTCCGGAAACACGCCGAGGGACGCGGGCTTGAAAACTCCGCGGTGCGTATCGAGAAAACGTGCAGCAATATCCTCGTTTTCGGATCTGTTGAGGGTACAGGTTGAATACACAAGCGTCCCTCCCGGCTTGAGATAGGAAGCGCCGGCGCAGAGAATGTCATATTGTGTTTCATGCAGACGGCTTTCGTCGGATGAAGCCCTGTGCCTCAGATCCGGTTTCTTTGCAATAACTCCGAGACCGGAGCACGGAACGTCGCAAAGCACCCGGTCGGCCTTGCCGATAAGTTCGGGATGCGGTTTTGAGCCGTTGTGGCATACGGTTTCTATGATGTTTATGCCGAGCTTCCCGGCACCGTTTTTTACAAGCGACAGTTTATTTGCGTGCAGGTCAAGCGAATACAGCCTGCCGGTGTTTTTCATTGACATTGCCGCCGAAAAGCTTTTTCCTCCCGGACACGCGCAGGTGTCTATACAAATTTCGTTTTCCGATGCGCCGAGTGCGAGCGAGCATAACTGTGACGCCTCATCCTGAACGAAGCAAAGTCCCTCCGAAAGCGGAGCTATATCTGAAACCGCCTCATACGATTTGAGTTTGACTCCAAACGGTGAGAGCCGCGTTTTTTCGGATTCGATACCTATGCCGGAAAGCATCTGAATAAGCTTGTCGCGATCGGTGCGCAGTGTGTTTGTGCGGAGCGTTATATACGGATGTGCGTCGAGCGCTCCGAGAATTTTCTCGCATCGGTCTCTGCCGTACATATCTGTCCACATTACGCAGATATGCTCGGGTATTCCATATTTGACAGAAAGATAACGTCCGGCTCCGGAGGTATTTTCGTCCGGAGGAACAAGCTCGCCGCGTCTTCTCACCGCCGAGCGCAGAACGGCGTTGACAAATCCGTCTGCGCCGCGGTGGCAGTGGAGCTTGCAGAGCTCAACGCTTTCATTCACCGCCGCACGGTCGGGTATTCGATCCATATACATTATTTGATAAAGACCGAGGCGCAGAATATTCATTATCTTCGGCTCGATTTTTTCGCACGGGACGCTTGAAAGCATCCCGATATAATAATCGAGAGAAATTCTTTTTTCGATAACTCCATAGACAAGAACGGTATAAAGCCCGCGGTCTGCGGGCGAAAATCCATATTTTTTTATCGATGAGTCAAGCTCGAGGTTTGAATATCTTTCCGAATCGGCGCAGCTGCAAAGCGACAGCAGCGCTGCTTCACGAGGCTTCATAAAATCCCTTTCTTTTTACGGCGTTTATTTGAAATTACAGGCGCAATAAAACGGAGCATATCGGCAGGCGCGGTTATGAAGAACGCAGCATACGTCGGCGCAGCTGAAATAAGCACTTTTGGGTTAAACAGAGCTCATTTTTTCAAGAAGCTGCGCTTCATCGAGCATTTAAAGGGCTTGTTTGCTTGCTTTGAATACAATATATGTCCGGTCAAAATACAGGCACGCCACGGCGTATGTGTTTAATACGAACGCCGACTTTAAACTTCTTTCTTTGCTTTAATAGTATATCACAGCGCAATAAAGAATAAAATGAAAAATCGTAAATTTTTTAATAACGTCCAATATGTGCGGCAATAATACTGATATACGCCGTTGGCGGAAAAACCGAAAGGATGATTGAAAATGAATTTAACGCAAAAAGAAACCGAACTTTTAAAGGATCTCAAGAGTCAGGAAAAGCTTTGCATTGAAAAGTACAGCAAGGGCGCTGCCGCAGCCTGCGATTGCGGCCTTAAGGATTTATTCAACTATCTTGGCGAGACCGAACAGTCGCATCTTAATATGCTGAACGCCATTTCAGCCGGTCAGGTTCCGACGACGGGCGGCGGAAGAGCAAAGCCGCAAATCACAAATTCGGGCTGTAACTGCAACGAGCAGCAGAAAAAGACGGACGGCTATCTCTGCGCAGACGCGCTTGCGCTTGAAAAGCACGCTTCATCGCTTTATGACACAAGCATTTTTGAATTCAGCGCATCTGAGCTTAGAAATGTGCTGAACAGTATTCAGAAGGACGAGCAGGAACACGGCGAGATGCTTTATTCCTATATGTCCCAGAACAATCTTTACAGTATCTGATTGAATTGAAATCGAAAAAGCGGCGTTTTTGAGAGAAAAACGCTGAACTTCGTATTCTGCCGCACGTAAAAAACGCCCTGACATGCTTATTTGTCAGGGCGTTTTGCCGTAAAACGGTGTCTCAGCGAAAAAATGAAGTGTTTTGCGGTATCAGCCTTCTTTTTTTCTGAGATGTATGTGTATCAGCCTTTCGTATTCATCAAAATCAAGCTCGGAAAGCAGATTTTCAAGTTCTTCATCGCCCATGACGGTGTTTCTTCCTTCGGCGTATTCGCGGTCGACGGCTTCCTTCATGCTTACAACGATCGGCGCGCGCTTATCGATCGTTTCTCCTTCTTTCAGACGGAAAAATCCGTTGATCCAGTGCGCAATACCTGCAAGTCCGCTGTGCGAATCTACCGCAACTCCTGCGGGACGGCCGAGCAGCTTGTCGGTGTCGAAGATGTTGTATATCTCCTCGTCCTTAAGCAGTCCGTCTGCATGGATGCCTGCACGGGTCACGTTGAAGTTGCGTCCGACAAACGGTGTACGCGGCGGGATCTCGTAGCCGATCTCCTCTTCAAAATAGCGCGCGATCTCGGTGATGACCTTCATGTCCATGCCGCCGTCGTCACCGCGCAGTGATGCGTACTCGATGACCATTGCTTCAAGCGGACAGTTGCCGGTACGTTCACCGATGCCCAGCATTGAGCAGTTGACCGACGATGCGCCGTACAGCCATGCGGTCGAGGCGTTGGTTACTACCTT
>JAQXSY010000175.1 GCA_029219205.1 Bacillota bacterium
GCTGCGACCAGACGGAGGACATAATATTTGCTCCGCCGATGTATTTAATCCGAATGCACCGAAACCCAAATACGATGACAGTATGGAGGAGTTTTTCGGCTGCTACTCGAATAGCTATGAAAACCTAACCCTGTGGCTATGCGACACTGAATGGTCTGAAAAACGAGGTGCTAAGAACTACCTATCAGCTTTAATACAAGATTTAATGCTTCTGAAACTGTTTTTTGATGAAATTGAATTATCCGACGCAGAATATGCAAGGCTTGCCGAACGAGGATATATTTATGTGCTGAACGAAAATGGCAATACCAAAATCATACCTCAATGTGTTGTTCTTGAAAATTCAGAAATAAAGTCCGAATTGCTTCAGGTTGGAAGTCGGGTTAAAGAAAAACATTGGAATGAGTTTGTCAACCTCAAAGAAAAATTCGTTAATGCCATTCTTTCCAAAACGCCGCTGCATTTGCACAAAGCACGGCTTTTCGACCTGCAATACACCTTCTTTTCCGACCCATGGTTTATCCTATATGTGATAAAACACCTTTTAGGCAACGGAAAGCTGAAGCTGCCGACCGAAGAACAGAAAAAGATGCTTACAACCGTTATTGTGTGCAAATAATAAAATTATGACTCCCGGGATTTTATAATTTCGGGAGTCCTTTCGGTTTTTTTTTTCGGAGACGTCACACAGTTGCTGCATTTCTAACCGTACCGGAAAAACGGTGTGTTTCTTTGCCGCAAATAAGCCGATATAAAACGACGTAAGGAACCGCGTGCGGCGGCGGGGAAGTCGATTTTTCTCCCGGTACGTTTTTATGATAAAACGAATAATGCGGTAACCGTCAAATCGGTCGTCTGCTTGAATCCCAATATCCGTAAAAGGCTTACACGGATTCATAGTTAGCGTACGGAAAAAAGATGCAACGGAGTCTGCGCATGCTTTCCTTTTTGAATTTTTAAATAAAATAAGCCGCTTTTCATATCAACTTGCAGTTAATATAATATTAACATTTTTGCACTTCCATGTCAACGATACATAACATATAATATACTTGTAATATACTTGCG
The DNA here is from genome assembly GCA_029219205.1 of Bacillota bacterium. Classification (GTDB taxonomy): domain Bacteria; phylum Bacillota; class Clostridia; order Oscillospirales; family CAG-272; genus SUG1495. Next base: position 1,069 of record JAQXSY010000175.1, read on the forward strand.
GAAAAATAAATAAAATCAGGAAAAACAACGGCGCATAAGTGTCTCTTGCAAGACGCTGAAAAAGATAAACGATACGATTAAATGATATCCGGATGAATATCCGCGGTTTATCGGATCGTTATATTTTCGAAAACGGAAAGGAAAGCATATATATGGAAAAATCAAAGGTTTATTTTACAAAGAAAATTACTCCGGAGAATCTGGTCCGCATTTATCAAGTGCTTGAAAGAAAACTGACGGGCAGGGTAGCCGTCAAGATTTCCACCGGAGAGCCGGGAGGACACAATTTTTTGCAGCCCTGCCTGATTGCGCCTTTGACAAAAAGTCTCAACGGAACCATTGTTGAATGCTGTACCGCCTACGGAGGGCGGAGGCTGGATCCTGCGGAACACTGGAAAGCCATTGAGGAACACGGCTTTAAAGACATTGCTCCCTGCGATATCATGGACGAATTCGGAGATATGGAAATCCCGGTTGAAGGCGGTTTTCATTTGAAACGGAACATTGTGGGAGCACATTTGGCGGATTATGATTCTGTCCTGATCCTCTCACATTTTAAGGGTCACGCTATGGGCGGATTCGGCGGCGCGCTTAAGAACATGAGCATCGGCATCGCCTCAACAAGAGGAAAAGCAAATATTCACACTGCCGCCGTTACCACAGACTATAAGATACTGTTTAACAATCTGCCTCTCCAGGATCACTTTTTGGAATCCATGGCAGACGCCTGCAAGAGCGTTATGTATTATGTGGGAAGAGAAAAAATTCTCTATATCAGCGTAGCAAACAATTTGTCGATCGACTGCGATTGCGACTCAAATCCGCACGATCCGGAAATGGCTGATTTGGGAATCTATGCTTCTGCCGACCCGGTTGCGCTGGATCAGGCTTGTTATGACGCGGTGATCAATGCAGATGATCCGGGAAAGGCTTCTTTGATCGAGCGTATGGACTCCCTGCATGGAATCCACAAGGTAGAAGCAGCCTGTGAATTGGGGCTCGGAAGCCGTGATTATGAAATTGTATATATTGATTAAAGAAGACAAATACGTTCCGGCGCGCTTTGAATAACTGGACAGAGCATGCAAGCCCCTAAAAAAGACTTCGTACGGACTCGGTCGGGGCATGCTGGCGCGCGGAAAAAAACGTTAAGCCGGCATAAATTAAGCCTATGCGCTTTTTAAAGTGCATAGGCTTTTCTTTATTTTCTCCTTTTGAACAATGAGGCAAATGTCAGGCCTGCCGCAAGAAATGCAATAGATACGATTATCAAGATCAAA
>JAQXSY010000176.1 GCA_029219205.1 Bacillota bacterium
TTTAATATTATACCACATATCGCGGCTTACTTCAAACCTTTGTTCTCCTTAATTTGTAAATAAAATATGAAAACGGGCTTTTTATTAAAAGCCCGTTACGGTTATTCAGTATACAATTTGTAGAGTTCTGCATATTTTCCGCCTTTTTTGAGCAGCTCCTCGTGCGTACCTTGCTCTTCGATTCCGTTTTCGGTCAGGACAAGTATCTTCGTTGCGTTTCTTATCGTTGTTAGGCGGTGAGCAATCGTGAGCGTTGTGCGTCCGACCGCAAGACGGTTCAGCGACTGCTGAATCAGCTTTTCGCTTTCATTGTCGAGCGCGCTGGTTGCTTCGTCAAGTATCAAAATCGGAGGATTTTTTAAGAAAACGCGCGCGATGGATATGCGCTGCTTCTGACCTCCGGAAAGTTTTACGCCGCGTTCTCCAACATATGTGTCGTAGCCGTTTGGCAGCTTCATTATGAACTCGTGCGCACCGGCAAGCTTTGCCGCTTCCTGTATTTCTTCCCGGGAAACATCTTGCTTTCCGTATGCAATGTTGTCAATAACGGTTCCGGAAAACAGATATACGTCCTGCTGTACGATGCCGATGTTTGAACGTAATGATTTGAGCGTGATGTCACGTACATCAACGCCGTCGATTGATAATTTTCCTCCCGAAACCTCATAAAAACGAGGAATCAGATTGCAGATTGTGGTTTTTCCGCTTCCGGACGGACCGACAATCGCAATATGCTCGCCGGGATTAATTGTAAGGTTAACATTTGAAAGAACAACGTCGGCAGTTCCTTCATAGGTGAACGAAACATCCGAAAAATCAATTTTGCCTTTTACGTCAGATATCGGCAGAGCGCCTGGATTATCGGTTATATCCGGTTTTGAATCCATTATTTCGCAGTAACGCTCTATTCCGGTCATTCCGCGCTGAAACTGTTCCGTAAATTCAACTATTCTGCGCACGGACGTCATAAAGGTGGATACATAAAGCAGATATGCAGTGTAATCGGGGACGGATATTTTGCCGTAGATTAAGAAAAGTGCTCCGGCGACGACGACGGTTATGTACATAAGTCCGTCAAAGAGGCGGTTTGAGCTGGAAAACGCGCCCATAACTTTATAGGACAGCTTTTTAATGTCCAAAAACCTGCGGTTTCCTTCGTCAAACTTCTCCTGCTCAATGTCCTCGTTTGCGAAGCTTTTGACAACGCGTATTCCGAGCAGACTGTCTTCGACCTGAGCGTTCAGCTCGCCTATCTGCTCACGCTGTTTTTTGAATGCCGCGCGCATTTTTTTATTATAATAATTTGCACATAACAGCATCGGCGGAATGATTGCGAAAATTATCAGAGTAAGCGGAATGCTGTATGACATGAGAATCGCGAAGGGAACGATGATTTTTATACCGGCAATGAAAAATTCCTCGGGACAATGGTGAGCAAATTCGGTTACATCAAAAAGATCCGAGGTTATGCGCGCCATAATCTGTCCGATTTTCATATTGTCGAAATAATTAAAGGAAAGCGTATTAAGATGCTCAAACAGGTCGTGTCGCATATCTGTTTCAATCCTGGATCCCATAACATGTCCGTATGACGCCATATAGTAGTTTGCCGCTGTGTCAATTATGCGAAGGACGAGATAGACTGCGCCGAGCGTAAGAACTGTTCTTACGCTCAGCTTTTGCAGATCATTCATTGCGGTATCGGTTATGAAACGGACAATTAAAGGGAGAATAATCTCGCACAGCGTTGTCAGCGCGGCGCAGAAAAGATCAAAAATAAGCGCCGGTATGTACTTCTTGTAATATGGAAGAAACCGGTAGATCAGTTTTGAATTTTTTAAATTGTTTTTCATAATTTTATATTCACTTTAAAATTTAAAGTTTGCGGATAAATTATTTTTCCGGAAGACAAAAACAACAAAAGCAAAAACGGCAAATCAGAATAAAAAACCGATTTGCCGTTTGGAGCGGGTGATGGGAATCGAACCCACGCATTCAGCTTGGAAGGCTGACATTCTACCATTGAATAACACCCGCGCACTCAACGTGAACTATTATAATACAAAAAATAATCTTTGTCAATAGGAAAATCAAATTTTTTTAAAAAAGTTCCGTTTCGTAAAAACTTACAGGTGTTGGGGGCTTTTGAAAAAGCCCCCAACATATCCATATTATAAAACTCCGCCTGTAACCTCATGAACCACTTTAAGAGACTTGATTGCTTCTGCAACTGTGCAGGAGAAATCATTGCCGGTAATAATTGATTCGAGGAATTCACGGTCTTCATCTGCGAACATATCGTTACGCTTTGTGGGAGCGGTGAAGGAACGTGACTGCTTGGAATCACGGTCATATACCGTAAGAGTGTATTCGTCCCAGCTTCCGAAGGAGAGCTTCATTGTACCGTTGTTACCGATAAGCTCAAGCTCACGGCGGCGAGGAGTCTGGAAGAAGTCAAGATGAACGGTTGCAACCTTTGCGGAAGCAAACTTCATTAAAATTTCAACTGTATCGGGAGCTTCGATGCCGATATTGCTGAAAGGACCGTAAACGCCGTAAACCTTTTCGATTTCGTCCTGACCGAGCCAAATTGCAAGGTCAAGGTCATGAATAAGCTCAAATGCACCTGAGTGCTTTGCATAATAAATTTCTTTATAGTCGGGCCGGACATCAGGGAAATGTTCACCCATCATGGCACGGATGGAAACAACATCGCCGATAACACCTTCTTCAACCATTTTCTTCATACGAAGAACGCCTTCATGATATCTGAAGCAGAACCCGACCATAACCTTTTTGCCGGACTTTTTAACGAGCTGTTCAAATTCTTCAACGCCCTTCATGGAGTCGGAAAGCGGCTTTTCAAGGAATACATTGCAACCGGCTTTGATTGCCTGAGATGCGTGTTCAAGATGTAAACGTGTAGGAGTGAGAATGAAAACCGCATCCGGCTTTTCTGCCAGCGCTTTTTCGTAGCTTTCGGCATCCTTTACATTGGGAGTAAGCTCAATGAGCTTATCAAGCTGGGACTTTACCGGGTCATAAGCGGTAATATCGGTAACACCAAGGCCGGTGAGAACGTCTGCATGACGCTTGCCGATTGAACCGCAACCCAAAATGAGAACTTTAAGGTCACTTATTTGCATGATGAGAAACCTCCGTCAACTACAAGGTTGTGTCCTGTTACATAATCGGATGCAGGAGAAGCGAGGAACAGAGCCGCTCCGTTTAAGTCTTTTCCCATTTCACCCATCTTTCTGAAAGGTGTGATGGCGGAATAGTCGCTGACGAATCCGGCGGGAATGTCACCCTTGTCGAATCCTCCGGGAGAAATGCAGTTTACGCAGATGTGATACGGAGCCATAAATGCGGCAAGGTCACGTGTCATACCGATAACACCGGCTTTGGAAGCGGCGTAGTCGATGGGCTGCTCGCCCTTGTTGTTGCGACGGTACATTTCACGGTCACGTCCTACGATACCTGCGATGGAACCGATATTGATGATTTTTCCGTAGCCGTTTTCGGACATAATCTGACCGAATTCTTTGCAGCAATAGAGCGCACCTGTAAGGTTTGTTGAAATAAGGTTGTTGATGTCTTCTGCGGAACGCTTAAAGAGGTTACCCTCGGAAGCGCCGGAACCGCCGCCGGCATTGTTGATTAGAATGTCAATATGACCTTTCCATGCCTTCGCTTCTTTTGCGGCTCTTTCAACCTGACTGAAATCTCTCTGGTCAAGAGCGATACCGATTGCCTCACAGCCGGTTTCGGCGGAGAGCTTCTTTGCGGTTTCATCCGCACGGGCTTTGTCACGGGAAGTAATAATAATTGAAGCACCTGCCTGAGCAAGTGTGGAAGCCATGTCGTAGCCGAGCCATGCATGGCCGCCGGTTACAACTGCGACTTTTCCTGTTAAATCAAACATTGATTTGATTTTGTCCATTGTTGTATTTTCCTCCAGATTGAGTGAATTTTTTGAGTTATGTCTTGCATTTTTCCAATGATTGCATTGTACCATTTTAAGGGGCAACTGTCAAATCATATTTTAAAAAAGGATCACCCAAAATGCAGTTTTAAGGATTTCTTGTTTAAAAAAATCTGAGACGGAAGAAAAGACTGGTTTTTGTTTATTCTGCTTTTGCTCTTGTCTTTTTAAAAAGTAAGAAGGAATAAAAAAGTTTAAATCTGCAAAGAACAAAAAATATGATGAATTCTCTTGATTTATCGAGTCGAAAAATATATAATATACTTTAAAGCTAAGCAGGCGAAAGGAAAATGCGCATAAATGAAAAAAGCTGTTATGTACGGCGCGGGGAATTTTGGACGGGGATATCTCGGACAGCTGTTCTGCGAATCCGGATACGAAACTGTTTTTATCGACGTCAACCCGGTAATTATAAATAAAATAAACGCGGACGGGGGATATCCCGTTTATGTCGCAAAAAACAGTGAATATTCTGAATGCCGGGTAGACAATATATGCGGTATAGACGGAAAGGATACCGATTCTATCGCAGAGGCTGTCGCTTCTGCCGATATTGCTGCAACGGCGGTCGGTGTTAACGCGCTGCGGTATATTGCCGAGCCTTTTGCTGCGGGAATAAAGCTGATGTTTGAGAATCATCGAAAAAAACCTCTGAACGTGCTTATCTGCGAAAATCTTTCCGAAGCGGACAAATATTTTTCTGCTATGATTAAATCTCATTTGAGCGAGGAAGTCGGAGAGTATTTCGACAGCCATGTCGGACTTGTGCTGACAGCAGTCGGACGGTTGGTTCCGGAAACGCCAAAAGCGATTTTGGAGAAAAATCCGTTGGCGGTTTGCGTCGAAGAATACCGTGAGCTTCCGGTCGATAAGAACGCATTTAAAGGAACGATACCGAATATAAAGCATATGATTCCTTGCGAACCGTTCGGCTATTATCTCAGCCGCAAGCTTTATATGAATAACATGGGGCATGTTATGTGCGCCTATCTCGGGTATCTCCGCGGTTATAAATATATTTGGGAAACACTTGAAGACGAATCGGTTCGTACAATCACCAGAGGCGCTTTGCGCGAGGTTGCATTGGCGCTGTCCAAAGAATACAAAACCGGTGTCGGAGAATTATACGAGGCAGCGGATTTGCTTCTCGAAAGGTTTTCAAACAAATTGCTCGGCGACACTGTTGAGCGTGTGGGACGGGATACAAAAAGAAAACTCGCCGAAAACGATCGATTCGTAGGCGCGGCGATACTGTGCCAGAAGCATGGCGTGACTCCGTACTGCGTTTGCGCGGGGATAGCCGCCGGACTGATGTTTGATCCGGCGGGAGACGTGTATTCAACGGAAGTTGCGGAAAGAATAAAAAAGTTCGGACTTATGCCGACTTTGGCGCAATATTGCGGAATTGATGCGGCAAGCGAGCTTGCCCTTGCAATCAGGCTTATTTATGAAAAACTCAGCAGCGGCTCGTCAATATGCGACGTTGCGGAAATGCTGAAAAAGCGATAAAATGAAAAGCGTCAGTGTAAATTGATTTGTGATTCAATCTGATAAAGTCTATACGGATGAGCATAAAAAGAAGTTATTCTATATCTGAAAAGGAACGGACAAAACAATGCAGACCATAGGTTTCAATAAAGACTTATATATTCAGAAGCAGACGGAGCAGATTAACAAGCGTATAAATGAATTCGGAGGAAAGCTTTATCTTGAATTCGGAGGAAAGCTTTTCGATGATTATCATGCGTCGAGAGTTCTTCCGGGATTTGCACCTGATATCAAGGTCAGAATGCTGTCGGCTCTGGCTGACAGAGCGGAAATTGTAATCGTTATTAACGCGTCGGATATTGAGAGCAACAAGGTAAGGGGCGACATAGGAATTACATATGATACGGATGTTCTCAGACTGATCGACGCTTTCAGGGATATCGGTCTTTATGTCGGCTCGGTTGTTATCGCTCAGTACAGTGGGCAGTCCTCGGCGGCGGCGTTTAAAAATAAGCTTGAAAAGCTCGGAATGAAGGTTTACATTCACTATCCGATTGAAGGATATCCTTTTAATGTGTCAAAGATTGTAAGCGACGACGGATTTGGGAAAAATGAATATATTGAGACTTCAAGGCCTCTTGTCGTTGTAACGGCTCCCGGACCGGGAAGCGGAAAAATGGCGACGTGTCTGTCTCAGCTTTATCATGAGAACCTTCGCGGAGTTAAAGCCGGTTATGCAAAATTTGAAACATTCCCGATATGGAATCTGCCTCTCAAGCATCCGGTCAACCTTGCCTACGAAGCGGCGACTGCGGACCTGAACGACATTAACATGATAGACCCCTATCATCTTGAGGCATACGGAAAGACGGCGGTTAATTATAACCGGGATGTCGAAAGCTTTCCGGTGCTGAACGCTATGTTTGACAGAATATCCGGTAAGAGTCCGTATAAATCCCCGACGGATATGGGCGTTAATATGGCCGGATTTTGTATAATCGACAATGAAGCGGTAAAAAAAGCGTCATACGATGAGATTCTGAGACGGTATTTCAGAACTCTTTGCGAATGTAAAAAAGGCAGGACAGGCGCCGAAGCCGTTGAAAAGCTTGAATTGCTGATGAAGCAGGCCGGAATTTCGGTTGACGACCGCAAAGTGGTTAAGGCGGCGATCAGGCGTTCTGAGGAAACCGGATCAAATCCTGCGGTCGCAATAGAACTTAACGATGGCAGGATCGTTACCGGAAAGACGTCAAATCTGCTTGGACCGGCTTCCGCCGCGCTTCTGAACGCCGTGAAAGTGCTCTGCGGCATCGATAAGGAAGTTAATCTGATTGAACCTGAAGTTATTGAACCGATTCAGCGCCTGAAAATCGGTGTGCTCGGCAATCATAATCCGAGACTTCATACCGACGAAGTGCTTATCGCGCTTGCGATATGCGCTAGATCGAGCTCTGTTGCGGCGCGCGCGATGGAAAAGCTTGATCAGCTCAGAAACTGTGAAGCGCATTCGACAGTCATTCTTGCTCAGGTCGACGACGACGTATACCGCAAGCTCGGAATTAACCTGACCTGCGAGCCTCAGTATAATTCAAAGCGTCTTTTCCATAAATAAATCAAAAGCCTCCGGAAACGCAATGTTTTCCGGAGGCGATTTTTTGTGTCATTTATCTAAAATCGTTTTTGTGTTTTTCCGTATGAGGCATTTTATATTTTGAATTTTATTTTAAAAAATGTCATCGGCGTATTTTCAGATGTGCTCCGTCTCCCTCTCCGGCATATTTGGGCAGGCAATGACCGACAAATATGTCATTATAGGAATCGTTTGTTTCAAACAGGATATCAACCGTTTCGCCGGGTTTAATGAATACTTTTTTGAAATCTGCAAGCTCGGTGTACTTGTTTTCGCTGAAAACAAGTACGGTTTCAAAAGCTTCTCGTCCGCCGTCGTTTGTGATGCTGCAGTGTATTCCGTCCGAGTCGTAAAAAATATCGGAATATTTAAAGTGAGTATAGCTTAAACCATGTGCGAAGGGGTAGAGAGGAGTGCCTTCAAAATAACGGTATGTGCGTCCTTTCATCGAATAATCTTCGAAAGGCGGAAGATCCGAAGCACTTTTATAAAAAGTAACCGGAAGTTTTCCGGAAGGAGAAACATTCCCGAAAATAACATCGGCGAGCGCTTCGCCGCCTCTGGCGCCGGGATAAAAGCACTGAATTACAGCGTCGCATTTCTCGTCTGCTTCTGTGAGCGAAACCGCGCTTCCGCTGACGTTTACAAAAATCACGGGTTTGCCCGAAGCTGCCATGAAATTAAGGAGTTCTTTCTGTCCTTCAGGAAGCTCAAGATCGACTTTGTCGCCCCTGTCGCAGCCTTTCCAGCCGGACGCCATTTCTTCTCCTTCCATGGACGGCGAAAGTCCCATTATCATAATGACGACATCTGCGCGCGAGGCGATTACTGCCGCGTCCTCAGGAAGCGCTTCCTCCGGGCATTCATTCTCTCCGTAATAGAACTGACAGCCTTTTTCATAATAAACGCGCCCCGTCGCGGCATTTCGGATACCGGTAAGGAAGGTGGTGTAGTCGTAGGGAAGACCGTTGTAATTTGCAAGCAAAACAGCTCTGCTGTCAGCTGCAGGACCTACTACGGCGATTTTTTTGCTTCTGTCAAGCGGCAGAATGCCGTTGTTTTTCAATAAAACAATGCTTTCGCGCGCCATGCGCAGATTTAATTCTCTGTGTGCGGGACAATCGACCACATCTTCATATGTAAGGTCGTCGAAGTCGGTTTTGTCCTGCATGCCGAGACGCAGACGAGCTTCCATAAGCTTCACAGCGGCTTCGGTTATTGTCTTTTCGTCAACCAGACCCTTTTCGTATGCCTCGGGAAGCTGTTTGTAATCTTCTCCGAGACAAAGATCGCAGCCGTTGTTTATCGCCTCCGCCGCCGCTTCGCTTATGCTGTTTACTTTTTTATGTCCAAAGTAAATATCTGCAACGGCGCCGCAATCTGAAACGACATATCCTTTGAAACCGAATTTGCCGCGCAGAATATCGCAAAGCAGTTCTTTGCTT
>JAQXSY010000177.1 GCA_029219205.1 Bacillota bacterium
AAAATATGAAGAAACTTAGATTAACGGCGGCATTTTTAGCGCTGTTGACTATTATTGCGGTGTTTTCCGCTTCATGCGGCGAAAAAGAGCCTCAGTCTGAAAAAGACAACATACCGCGCGCATACGATTATGCGGATTTCGGAGGCGCAGCGGTCAAAAAGCTGACGATAGACGGCATCGACATATCCGAATACAGGATTGTATACGGTGCGGACGAAACCGAAAAATATGCGGCGTCAGAGCTGGCAAAATATCTTTCGCGCGCCACAGGCAAGACTGTTGAAGTGACCGACGACAGCGCCGCAGCGGCAGAACATGAAATATTTGTCGGAAAGACCAACCGCGAGAGCGGAAGTCTTGTCCTTGACCGTGAGAGCATTGGAGAGGAATCGTTTGCAATCCGTTCCGACGGAAACGGAAGAATGATGATAGCCGGCGGCGGAGCACGCGGCACGCTCTACGGCGTTTACGAATTTCTTGAAAAATACGTCGGCTGGCGTTTCATCGCGCAGGACTGCGACGTAATATACCAGTCAAAGAAAATCGAGCTGAAAAATCTCGACGACTCTCAGTCTCCCTGCTTTGAATGGCGCGACCCATACTGGAGTCCGTATTTCAAATCGGACATCTCGGTTAAGCGCAGGGTAAATTTCTGCAACTATCCGCGCTCAATCCCAGACGATATGGGCGGAGGAATCAGAATCACGGGATCCTTTGCGCATACAATGATGTCTTATACCGGAGTGCCGATGGACGAACAGCCGTGTTTAAGCGATCCGGAGATCTACGAAAAGGTAATCGACGCCGTTCAGGCGATGCTTGACGCAAACCCCGATGCAAGAATAATATCTGTAACGCAGAACGACAATACAAATTACTGCAAATGCGCTAAATGCGCGGCGGTGGACGAAGAAGAAGGCGGACCGTCCGGTTCGATGATACGCTTTGTAAACAAAGTGGCGGAGCATTTTGAAAAGGATTATCCGAACCTGATGATACATACTTTTGCGTATCAGTACACCCGCAAGCCCCCGGAGGTAACGAAGCCGCGCGACAACGTCGTCGTACAGATATGTTCGATCGAGTGCTGCTTCAATCACAGTCTGGGAGACAGCTCGTGCGAAAAGAACAAAGAATTCATCGACGACATAGAGGGCTGGAGCAAGATTTGCGATAATATCTACATCTGGGACTATACGCTTTCTGCAGGAGAACACTATCTTACACAGCTCAACAGCTTTCACGTGTTCGGAGACAACCTCCGCTTCCTCGCAAAGTATAAGGTTATCGGAGTGTTCGAGCAGGGCGAGTACTGCGGAGGCGACTACGGCTATGCGACGCTTCGTGCGTATCTTCTCTCAAAGCTGCTCTGGAATCCCAACGTGAGCGACGAGGTGTACGACGGCTGGATTCTGGAATTCATACAGGGCTATTACGGAGACGCATGGGAATATATTTACAATCTGTTTAAGTTCTACTGCAACGGCTCGGATCCCGACGAACACATCGGACTGTGTCCGGAGATTGCGGAAAATATCAGCAATGACTATTTAAAAGAGCACAAGGAAGAAGTGACCGGCTGGATATCCTCGGCAAGAGAAACGGCAAAGGACGATCCGGTGCTTTTCGAGCGCGTCGACAGATGCGTTATACTTTTCGATTATTATATCCTCGGTTATGAAAACCTTGATTTAATTCTTGAATCGGTAACAAACCCGAGTAAATATGAGGAATCAATTAAAGACGAGCTTGCAAAGTGGCAGGAAAAGAACACCGAATTTACGAAAAAAATAGTCAATTACAAAATTGCAGTAAGAGAAGGCAAAGTGTGGACGGAGTATAATGAAAGACTTTCAAGACTGTCCCCGTTTGAATGGTGAGGTATAAAAAATGAAAAAACTTAGATTTACGGCTGCGTTTTTGGCATTAACGGCGGCTGCGGCAGGCTGCGCTGTTTCATGCGGCGTAAAAGAGACAAAGCCGGACGAAGAAGTTATACCGCGCGTGTACGATTCGGAGGTTTTCGGAGGCGCGGCAGTTAAAAAGCTGACGATAGACGGAAAAAATATCGGCGATTATAAAATCGTGATTCCCGATGAAGCGACCGAAAGCGAAAAATACGCAGCAGAGGAGCTGAAAAAATACATTCAGCGCGCCACCGGCACAGAGCTTGAAATAAAAATCGGCGGCACGTCAGAGAGAATGATTTCCGTAAAGAACAGCGGAGAAGGTAAGGAAGAGTCGTTTTCCATTGTTTCCGACGGAAAAGGCGTTCTGACAATATCCGGCGGCGGAGACCGCGGCACGATTTACGGCGTTTACGAATTCCTTGAAAAATATGTCGGCTGGCGTTTTCTTGCGCAGGATTACGACGTAATATATCCGGCGGACAAAATCGAGCTGAAAAATTTAAGCGACACGCAGTCGCCGCGTTTTGACTGGCGCGATTCGTACTGGAAGCCGTATTTCGACCCGGACATCTCCGTAAAGCGCAGGATAAACTCAAACAACCACAAAATGAGCGATGCACAGGGCGGAGGCATAGGCTTCACGGGACAGTTTGTACACACGTTTGCACGCGCAACCGGAGTTAAAACGCAGCCATGTCTGAGCGATCCGGAGACCTACGAAAAAGTAATAGCATGGGTTCAGGACCTGCTCGACGAGAATCCGGACGCATACATGATCTCCGTTTCGCAGAACGACAACTACGAATACTGCAAGTGTGAAAAATGTGCAGCGGTTGACGAGGAAGAGGGCAGCCCCGCAGGTTCGCTTATACGTTTTGTAAACAAAGTGGCGGATCATTTTTCCGAGAAATACCCGAATCTTCTTATACATACGCTTGCATATCAGTATACGAGAACCGCGCCGAAGATAACCAAACCGCGCGACAATGTTGTTATACAGCTTTGCTCGATCGAATGCTGTGCAAACCATGCTCTCGGCGACCCGACCTGCGAGGCAAACCAGCGCTTTGTCAAGGATATTGAAGAATGGAACAAGATATCAAACCATCTTATTATATGGGATTATCTTCTCAACTGGGGATTGTCCGGCTATATGGCGCAGCTCCCGAACATAGATCTGATCGGCGAAAATATAAAATTCTTCTCAAAATACAAGGTCAGCGGACTGTTTTCTCAGGGCGAATACAGAGGTTCGGACTTTGGATTTAACTGCATGAGAGCGTACCTTTCCGCGAAATCGCAGTGGAATCCCGACATGACCGATGAAGAATATGAGGAATGGAAGCTCGATTTCCTGAAGGGCTATTACGGCGACGGATGGAAAAACGTCAAGAGGTATCTTGATTTTTACCTTTCATGCCACACTTCCGAGGATCATTTCGGCTCTCCCTCCGATGCTTCGGTAATCGTAAGCAAAGAACAGGCGCTCAGCATTTCCGGAGAGCTTGGCGGGCTGATTTCCGATCTATACGCCAAGGCTGAAAACGACGCGATAAGAGATCATGTTGAGCGTTTCCAGCTGTTTACCGACTATTTTGATCTGCAGTATCTGGACAATGAAATTGCCTTTATGGAAGACAAAGAAGAGCGCGACGCTTTGCGCGAAGAATGGAACAAGCGCAACCAAAACCTTCTTAAGCGGATAGTTGAGCTCCAGATTGCAACGGTTGAACATACTCCGATAACGGAATATATCGAATCGCTTACAAAGTTACCTCCGTTTGAATGGAGCAAGAATTAAGTTTCAAAAACAAAAATACCGCGCGGACTGTTTTTAACAGCTTCGGCGGTATTTTTTTATATTTAATGTTTGTTTATCGTTCGCGCTTGTTCTGTCCGGCTTCAGTCGGGGGCAGAATTTTTGCTTCATAGGTATTGGCGCCTTTGGTTGGAAAGTCGTTGTTTGAAGGCGCTGTCTGTCCGCTAAAAAGCATATTTCTGACTGATTCAATGTAGCGTTGTGTTTTTTCCTCCTGATTTTCGACGCCATCGACTATCTGAAAATCAACCAAATAGCTGGACAGGGGATGTTGCCACGGAATGATGTGTATGTCGCTTTCGTCAATATTATATGCGGAGAGTATCCGGCGCATTTCATCGGCGTTGGTTCCTCTCAGATTCCAAAGCTCTGCAGACAGCCAGTATCTCTGAACTTCGGTATGAGGAAGCAGTCCGAATGAATAACTGTTTTCGGCAAACTGCCAAACGTAAACGTCAAGACCGTTTGAGGCGTCAAGCCCGAAATATTCGGGATATTTGTTCATAAGCTGTTGTTGAGTCTGTTCCGGGGAGTTTGTTTCGGCCGGCACAATTTTAATGCAGCCGTCTTCAAGCATCAGACGTCCCGTGGATACGAGTTCAACGCTCATGTATTTCTTTTGGTCAATATACAGCTCACCATCGCTGTCACTTTGCCGGAGGGTGTAATCGAATGTTCCACGATCTTTTAAAGAATAGCTTTTTCTGTTTGCGTAGTCAAAAACTATGATGCGGTTATCTATCATTCCCGATCCGATGCTGAGCGATGCGCAGAGCTCGGGCAGACCGTCGCCTGTGAGATCGCAGAAATATGCGTTCCATACCGGCATCCCGTAAAACAGAGGAATTGTTTCCTTTTCCGTCACGGCTTCGATTTTCTCAGAAGACCAGCGAAAAATTGTATCCGGAAATTCCGGAATTTTTATTTCAAGGATGCCGTCCCATTGCATTTCAGACGGAGCTTCAAGTTTATCAAACCATTTTGTAACAAACGTCGCAGGCTCGGCATCTGCGGCATCGCCGCCGGTACAAATTCGGTACAAATACTCTTGAAAATCGCCGTCAGATACCATATACCGTTTTCCGTTCCATTCAATGTCCACCTTGTCGGTCATGGAAACAGCATAGCCGCTGATTCGGATGTATGTTCCGTCCTGCAGGAGGGCGCTGATTTGATACCCGGGCGTCTGGTCGGCGTATTTATCGCTTTTTTTGGTATTTTTGATTTTGGCAAGACGGGAACTCAGCTCGCTTAGCTGAGCGGGAGTTAATTCACAGATTCCTTCTCCGGTGCCTGGAACATAAGACGCCCAATCAAAATGATATGCAGAAACAATTTTATTACTTGATTCGTCAAACCGAAAATCCATTGGGTTTGTCAAAAAACAAACCGTAACGACAATACAGGCGATGACAGCCAGAATGATGACCCAAAACGCGGGCTTTTTATAATTAAGCACGGTTTTCACCCTTTCTTTCACGCCGGTCTCGCCGAAAGCCAAGGGGCAGGCGGCGATCATCCTGCGCGGTATGCTGCAATTTATGAGGGCTTCGGAATACGGCTTTTTATTTTCCGCGCCCATTTGACTAATAACTTTTTCGTCGCAGGCAATTTCAATATCTCTGCAAAGAAGAACGTAGGCAATCCAAAGAATAGGATTGAACCAATAAACCGTCAGCAGCAAATAGCCGAGCGGTTTCCAAAGGTGATCGCGTCTTTTTAAATGAGCCTTTTCGTGAGCGATGACATATTCAATATCCTGTTCTCTCATTGCCGACGGAAGATAAATCCTCGGACGGATCACGCCGAAAATAAACGGAGTGTCCGCATGGTCGCAGAGCCGTATACTGTCATTCAGCGGAACCGATTCTCTGACTTTTCTGTGTATTCTGAAGCAGCTGACCGACGTATATATAAGCATTAAAACAATGCCGGCAATCCAGATAACCGAGGCGGTAAAAACAATCACCTGCGTCGGGTTAACCCTTGCGCCAGCGGCGGGAGCAAGGGTTTCCGAGATAATCGGATTGACTGCGGAATTAATTGCCGCAATTCCGCTTTGAATTACCGGAGTATCCGTATACAGAATGTCTCCCGGTACCGTTTCCGCACTCGGAATCAGGCTGAACACGCTTTCAAGAGAGAAAGGGCAAACCAAACGGACGCCGACCAGTCCCCACATAAGAACTGTAATCCATTTCGGAGCTTTCTTAAGCAGAAAACGCGCCGCGATAACTGCAAGAGCAATCCAGCTTGCCGTTATGCTCATGTTCAGTATTTTCAGGAACAAAGCCTCCATAATCATTTCTCCTCATATTCTGCAACAAGCCTGCGCAGTTGTTCAACTTCTTCCAAAGTCAGGTTTTTGCGCGCTGTGAAAGCCGCAAGAAACGCCGGCAAAGAGCCGTTAAAGGTTTCTTCGACAAATTTTTCGCTCTGCAGGGAATAAAAATTCTGTCTTGAAATGACAGAGGTAACAATGCCCTTGTTGTTCTGGAATATGCCTTTATCGCAAAGTCTTTTCAGTACGGTGTAGGCAGTGGATTTTTTCCAGCTGAGCTTTTCTTCGCAGCGCTTGGAAAGCTCTGTGGAAGAAATAGGCTCGTTTTCCCAGATTATATCGGCAAAGCGGGATTCGATTACGCCCATCTGATAATCGCTCATAATATGCCCTCCATTCATTCTACATCTTGTAGACCAGATTCATTCTACATCATGTAGACTCGTTCTGTCAATAGACGGCGATCAAATGTTACATTTTGTTCATAAAAATTTGCCGAGACTCTGATTTAAAAAAGAATACCCGCCGGTCCCGTTTACAAATTCCGCCGGCTGCAGAGTTCGTTTTCTGTCCGCGGGAGAATCGGCGTTTCTTTGAATGCGCGTCGCTTCGTTTAACCAAGGCAGATTCGATCCCTTTCGCCGGTAAGTTTGAATATCATGCGAAAAATAATAATCCTCCGTATGATTTTACATACGGAGGATTAACTTTTTTATGGGCTCAGCCCTTTTTTCTTGGATTTTCCTACGAAAAAATTATAAATTATTTTCCGAAG
The DNA here is from genome assembly GCA_029219205.1 of Bacillota bacterium. GTDB lineage: Bacteria > Bacillota > Clostridia > Oscillospirales > CAG-272 > SUG1495. The sequence continues at coordinate 6,786 of JAQXSY010000177.1, forward strand.
ATCAGGTCAAGCCAGTTGTCGAGCAGACCTGTCCACTGAGAGACGTTGGGATTTCCTACCGCTGCTCCCATTCCGTGACCTCCGAACGGGAAAATATGCATTTCGACCGGCACGTCCTGTTTTTTCAGCGCGGAGGCGTACATATATGAATTAAGTACGGATACTCCGGAATCCTCTGCTGTGTGCCAGATAAAGGCGGGCGGCGTCGATTTTGTAACGTTGAGCTCGGGTGAAAGCGCCGGAGCAAGATCTAGACGATCCGCAAGAAGATTGAGCATGGATCCTTCATGCATTACATTCTTGTCAACAAGAGTGATTACGGGGTAACAGAGGATCTGCGCGTTCGGAAGAAAGTTTTCGCTGTCAATTTCGTCTGCGCCCTCGTATTCAAGCGGAAGAGTACAGGTTGAGGCAAGAGCGGCGAGGTTTCCGCCTGCCGACGAACCCATGACTGCGATTTTTGATTTATTTATGCCGTATTTGTCCGCATTATAACGAACGGTTCTGACCGCACGACGCGCGTCGAGCAGAGGAAGCGGAAAAGCGTGCGGCTTGACTCTGTAATTGCAGACAAACGCATCGTAACCGAAGTCATTCAAAAATTCCGCGTATCCCTGACCCTCGTGAGTAGCAAGCCCAACGTAAGCGCCGCCCGGAAAAATTACGACCGTTGCGTCGCTTTTTTTATTTTTTGCGGGATAATAGTCTAGAGTTGGGATTTTCTCGCAAAGTCCCGGAGTGTTTTCCCAAAGATTCATGAATTTTTCCATCCTTTTAATTTAAAAAAAATCGTCAGGGCGGTTTTGTGTGTTCAAAAAATCCGGCGTCCGGATTATCTGTTTCGGTTTTTATCGGCGTCCGCCGGACGGCGTTAATTATGATGTTCGAAGTATTCTTCAAGGCACCAGCCGTTTGACCATATCTCGTACGCGGCCTTTCTTCCCACATAGCGGAAGTGCCACGGCTCAAAGGTGATTCCGGTCAGCTCGGTCTTGTCCTTGGGGTAGCGCAGAATGAATCCGAATTTCCAGCTGTTTTCGGCAAGCCACGCTCCCTCGGCTGTGTCGGCAAAGCTTACGTTAGCTCCGGTTGATATGTTGTGTATGTCGGCGCAGAGTCCGCTCTGATGCTCGCTCGTGCCGGGAATTGCGTTTATTGTCGCTGCCTTTTTGTAGGCTTCGTCGTAGGGCATTGTGGCAAGATACTGATTTACGCGGTTGTCGAACAGCTGCTTCTGATATTCGTAGCTGCGGTAAGCGCTGGTGACGGACAAATTCTTGCATCCGCAGGCGCGCGCCTCAATGCACATCGCTTCCATTGCCATGGCGGCGTTTTTACGCATATACTGCACGGCTCTGCCGTCCTGGCGCGTATCGACGAGCGCCGTCAGATCATTCGGCTTGTAAGTTGAATCGAGCGTGTTTTCTGTGTTGATCAGAATCAGATATTCGCTGTCGTCGGTGGGATTCATGTATTCCTCATAGGCCGAAAGGTCTGATTTGAACGTGATTTCGGGAATTTGCGGATACGGCTCGGAGGTTTCCGTCGCGGGAGGTTCGGTTGTTTTCGGACTGTCGGTGTCCGGAGGCTCGGTATTTTCACCTGTGGTTTCGGACGGCTCGGTTGAAATGTTGCCGGTTGTTTCGGTGTTTTCGAATCCGGGGTTTTTTTTCGCGGACGATAATGCAACCGAAACGCAGATTATAATCAGTATCGCTGCAAAAATCAACAGAGCGATAAGCAGCGGCCCCATGCCGGACGGACGCTTTGTACGCTTGACCTGCGAACGCCTTTGCGGCGCTGCATTGCCCGGACGCTGACGGACGCCTTCACTATACGGCTGCTGTGAACGCTGTGAGCGCATTCCGGACGCTCCCGAAGCGGCGCTGCGGGAGGCGTTTTGCGGTCTTGTCTGTCTTTCCGCGGCGCCTGAAGGGCGGCTGTACGCAGACCTTTGCTGCTGGTAAGTCCGTCCCGTTCCGCTGCCGGAAGAACGATTTTGACTGTTTTGGTTGTTCTGCATTATTATGCTCCAAATAACTTGTAATTTTTATAGCTTGTCATTCTTCGGGCTGAGTCATGATTGTCTGCCTGAGAATGCTGTATGGAAGCGACGACAGCTCTATGCTTTCGCACTGCGGCTGCGCCTTAAGTATAAACGAAACTTCTTCATATTCCATAAGTCCGGATTTGTCAAGCGTGCCGTTTCTTCCGAGGGTGATTCGGTGCGTTTTTTCATCATATTCCGCAGTAATGCCGTTCATATAATTTTCGGCAAACGACATCGGCACATAAAGAGTGCCGCCCTTAAACACCGTCACCTCGCTCAGCCTTGTTACAACTCCGTTTATGTAAGCAAGACTGCTTCCCAGATAAAAACGCACTGAGTCTCCGCTTTCGGTTATGTATTTGCGCTCTGTGCTGTCTCCTGTGACGGTAAATCCGCAGAAATCGGCAAATTCGGAGAAGTTAATATATTTTGTGCCGTTCATATAAACGGTTTCCCACTTGACCGTACGCACGCTGCGCGCCGGGTCGATGCTTATTCCGAGCTGATAGCGGTAATTAAAAGTTTGCGGATCGGTGTGTTTGTGGAGATTTATGAAAAAAGCCGCCGCAAAAACCGTGAGAAAGATCACGTAAAACACAAACACGAGCAGAGTTCGCCTGAAAAACAGCTTTATCGCGTCGGAACGCTGTTTTTTCTTGAGATAAGCGCGCTTTTTGTACTCGCTTCGGAGTTTTACGATTTCGTCGGGAGTCATGAGACGCTCCTGACTGCGTTTTTTTGCGCTGCGCTGATTTTTTAATCCGGGATCGCGTTCATTAACGCGTTTTTGCTGTTCTCCGCGGCTTTCCTCGGGATTCTGGCGGCGCCGTCCGTCCGTCCGGTTCTGAGGCTGACGTCCGGCATTGCCGGCGGTCTGCATGTTCTGAGGCGAAAAACGGCGGGAGTCGGGCTGGCTGGTTGAACGCTGACCGTTTTGAACCTGTTCGCGGTTTTGAGAAACCCGAATGCGGCTGTCCGCGCTTTGCCTTTGTGAAAAGTTGGGTTCCCGTACGCCGGACTGTGCGTTTGCGCGGCGCGCATCTCCGCCTTGAGTCTGCGTACGAAAGCCCTGCGCGTTTTTGTCCGCCGGGGACGGCTTTTGCTGTCCGTAAGCCGGTTGTTCACGGGAAATGCGGTAGCGCTGTCCCTGCACCTGAAGCTGCTCCGTCTGAGACGTACCGCTTTCGGCGCTGCGGCTCTGATATGCGGTTTTACTTTGGCGAGTGTTCATTTTTGCCGCCGCGCACCGTTCCTGTACGCCGCTTCTGTATTTGTGCGGCGCGGGGACGCTTTTCCTTTCCTATGATATGAGAAATTCTTTTAAAAAATTATAAAATCAATGATTAATCAGAATTCTTCCCGACTTCAGCTGCTTGTCGCACCAATACAGAATCGGGTCGCCGCACCGCGACAGCTCCTTGTGAAGCAGCAGGCGCAGCTCGGTCACTTTTTCCGAATATGAATTGTCTGCGATTATGTTGTCAAGCTCGTTTGGATCCGTTTCAAGATTGTAAAGCTCGTCTGTGTCGGTTGCGTTCCAGACGTATTTCAGCCCGTCCTTTATAATCATACGCTCGCAGTACAGGCCAAACTGCTGTCCGTTGTACGTTGAAACGGCAAAATCTCCGCCGCAGGCGGAATCTCCGGCAAGCAGTCCGGACGACAGGTCGCGGCCCTGATACTGCGCGGAATCGTAGTCTGTGCCGGTAAGTCCGAGAATCGTCGGACCGAGGTCAAGGCAGTGCTGCGAATATCCGGTTACGCGCATCGGAGGTATCCGGTTCTTCCAGGTAACGGTCATCGGAACGCGGCAAATGTCCTCGTACATATTGTAGTGCTTGTCAATCAGCCGGTGCGCGCCGCACAAATCTCCGTGGTCGGACGTATATACAATAATGGTGTTTTCGTAAAGACCTTTTTCCTTCAGATGAGAAACGATTCTGCCGATTGCGTCGTCGGCTTGCGAGATTATGCCGTAATAGTACGCGACCGTATGCTTCCAGTCGTCCCAGCTCATTTCCTCAAGCTCCCAGTTATAGAGCTGCTGTTTTTGTATGTACGGCTTTTTCTCAAAGGTTTCGTTCATGCTTCCCCACTCCGGTATATCGTCGGGGTCGTACATTGTGTCGTACGGCGCGGACGGACGGCAGGGAAGATGCGGTTCGTTGTTGTCGATCATTAAAAACCAGGGCTTTGAGCCGGACGACATCTCGTCGATTTCAGCAATCGCGCGCGCCGCCGTAAGGTGAGTGGAGGAGTATTCGAGCGGGAGCTGCGACGGTTCGCCGAAATAGCCGTTTTTGTAGCTGATATCGGGGAATTTTTCTCTTGCGGGAGCGTTGATTTCTCCCCGGCTTACATATTTGTCAAAGCCGAAGTCAAGCGGCCCGGGTCCCTCGGTTTCCCACTGTCCGAGAAGAACGGTACGGTATCCCGAATCGCGTACCGAGCTTACCCACGGCTTTTCTGGAAGGCGCGGAAGCCGTATCGGAAACACATTGTGCGGATTCCAAAGACCTCCGTCCGCTTCGGGACGCACACCGCAAAAAAGCGACTGTCTCGCCGGGGCACATACGGGTATAGGCGTATACGCCCGGTCAAACCAGGCGCCGTCGGAAGCAAGGGCATCGATATTCGGCGTTTTGACCGGGAAACAGTGAGCGGCGCCGATGCAGTCGAAGCGCTGCTGATCATGCATTATTAATAAAACATTCGGTCTCATAAAACTTTAACCCAAACCTGATCCTGAAAGCATTCTTCATTATATTTTACTTCATAAGCCGCTTAAAGTCAATAGCCGCATAAAACTTACTTTCCAAATACGTAAACCGCCATCTTTACAAACGCTTCCTTCACGGGCGGCAGCATAGCCAAAGGCATAAGAAAGGGGCGCAGAGGAATTTCTTTTTTATATACAGGCTTGACGTTTTTTTCGCGGATTATTTTTTTGAAGCGCCGCAGAGTCATTTTATTTATATAGCTGATGTATTCGCCGCCGCCGGGCTTTTCGGAAAAACGGAGAGAAAGGCGCTCCTTTTCGTCCGGAAGACCGCGCACCAGCTCTTTATAGGCGGCAATCAGCGCTTTTTCTGAAAAAAACACATGAGCCCAGGGTATGTTTATCGCGTCGCTCAGGTGCGCGCCGAACGGATGATAGTACGGAGGAAAATTCACAAACAGTTTTCCCCCGGGGGAAAGCAGGCGGAGCGCCTCGGAAAGCGCCTTTTCGGGCTCAGAGACATGTTCCATAAAGTCGTTCATGATGATAGTGTCAAACGAGCCGTCGGGAAACGGCAGTTCGGCGGCGGACGCGGTGACAAAAGTGAATTTTCCGCCAAGTCCGAGCTTGTCCGCAAGCTCCGCAGATTCCCGGGCGTAACGCTCGACAATATCGACTCCGGTTACGTGTTTTGCTCCGTGAGAGGCGTAGTACAGGCTTTTTCCGCCGGCTCCGCAGCCCATGTCAAGTATGTTTTTTCCGTCGAGGATGTCTTTTTCAGAACAGTATCCGGCGTAGCAGCTGAGCGTGTCCGCGCCCTTTTCGTACTGCCATTCGGCGTAGGTCTCAGAGCCGGAATTGTTCAGATTCAGCGGGTGGCGCTGTTTCGGGAAAAGCCGGTTCAGCGCAAGTATGATTTCTTTCTGCATCGCTGCGACGCCCCTTTCAGTTTTTATATTCATCGAGAATCTCGGGCAGGCGGCGGCAAACCTCGTCGGTGCGCAGTCGGTCTTCCGCGTAGGCGCGCCTGAGCAGCTCTCCGGGTATGCATCCGTCGTATTTTTCAAAAATCGGGGATTCGCTTTTTCCGATAAGCGCATTGCGGTCGATACCCTCGCGCGCAATCTTTTCGCAAAGGTACGATATAAGCTCCCGGCCGTCTCCGCGCTCCATGCGGAAGGTTATATAACAGCATCCCTCAAATTCGATATTCGATATTCCGAACTTCGCGCCGTTTGCGGCGACATATTTTCTGAGAGTGCGGAACGAACGCGTCCCGAGCCACGGAAACAGACACCATGTATAGCCTCCGAGATGTACGAGAGAATGCCTGTCAAGCCCTGTTGCCCTGGCGAGCGCACGTACCGCGTCCAGCCGTTTTTGTGCGTTCGGCTTGAGATATGGATATACTTTGTCCTCAAGCAGCACGCGTTTCATGCGCTCAAGTATTTTTGTATGTATTTCGCCGTAGTCGCCCGGCCATGAAATTTCCATTTTGCCGTTTACGCTTTTTACGTAAATAAGCTTGCGCTGAAGATCGAGCTCTTCGACCTCCCAAACTCTTCCCGCAAGCGCAAAACGGTCTCCAACCGGCGGCGGCGTGGTTATTGTGCCGATCTCATCCGACTGACACCTGACAGTATAATCCTCGCTGTCCTTGAAAACGGCGTAAAACTTGAAGCTGTTCGTAAGCCGCTCGCCCTTCATTCCGACGATCAGTCCCTTTTCGTCGGTCATTTCGATATAATCGTTTTTAAGCATTGAAACAAGCAGCGTTTTATAGTCTTCCGCCGGGACCTGCTCAAACGGTGGCAGGCTGAGAACCTTTTCCGCAAGCCGTTTCGGCAAAAGCTCGCCCGACGAAGCGAGAATACTAAGTGTCTGCTGGAAAAGCAGGCTGAACGGCAGCTTTTTCGTGTTCGGGGGTTCGATGAAGCGCTCTTCAAGATAGAGCTGAATTATCGCGACTGCCCTCAGCATACTCCAAGGTATCAGCTGAGGCAGAGGAGTGTTCGGAAGCGGATTTTCTTCGCGGAACACAAGCATCATTTCGGGCGGTTCTCCGCGCCGTCCGGAGCGTCCGAGACGCTGCAGCAGGCTTGATACCGAATTCGGCGACTCAAGCTGTATTATCCGTTCAAGCCTCCCTATGTCGATACCCAGCTCAAGCGTAACCGTGGAACAGGTAACGGTGCGCTGCTCGTCGTCCTTCAGCTTAAGCTCCGCTTCTTCGCGGATCGCCGCCGAAAGGTTGCCGTGGTGGATCTGGAAAACGTCCGGTTCTCCGCGCCGCTCCGCTATCTGACGCAGCGTTGCCGTGAGATACTCGGTTTCCTCGCGCGAATTTGAAAAAATCAGGCATTTTTTATCCTTTGAGCAGTCGTAAATGTATTCGTAGCCCGGATCGAGGTACGAAACGCCGGCGTCTTCGGATTCTGTTGTGTCACGGACGGCTTCTTCATCGGGCACGCCGGATTCGGGCTCTCCGCCCTGCGTGCCTGCGGCGGTTTCTCCGTTCTTTTCGGCGCTGTCGTTCTGTATATAAAAATGCTCGACTCCGAGCCGCCATGAGGTTTTCGGCGAATTTATAACGGGAGTCTGCGTTTTTCTGCCCGAGCCGGCACCGAGCCACGCCGCCGCTTTTTCTGCGTCGCCGACCGTCGCCGACAAACCGATGCGCCGCGGGCTGTGACCGATAAGCCGCTGTATGCGTACGTGCTGACAGAGAATCTGATTGCCCCGGTCTGAGCCGGTGAGCGTGTGCAGCTCGTCAATGATAATAAATCTCAGATCGGAAAACAGCCTAACGACGTCGTTTGACCGATTCATCAGCATACTTTCAAGCGACTCCGGCGTTATCTGAAGCACGCCTTTCGGATCCTTGAGCGCCTTTGCCTTGTGCGAAGCGGCAACGTCGCCGTGCCAGTGAAAAACGGGTATGCCGGTCATGTCGAGGATGCGGTCGAGCCGCGAAAACTGGTCGTTTATCAGGCTTTTGAGCGGCGCGATGTAGAGCGCGCCGAAAGAGCACGGCGGGTCGTCGTACATCATGGACAAAACCGGAAAAAACGCCGCCTCTGTTTTGCCGGACGCGGTCTGTGATGTGAGCAGGAGGTTGTCGTCCGTGTCGAAAAGTACGCGCGCCGCTTCAAGCTGTACGCCGCGCAGGCTCGTCCAGTCGTTTTCGTATATATAGTCGCGTATAAACGGTGAAAAACGGTAGAAAACATCCGGCATTGACAGTTCGCCCCTTTCAGCCCGGAAAGATCGTTTATATTTCATTTTATCATATTTTTATTAACAAAGCAAATATTTGCGTAAATATTATTTTCAAAGCAAAATAATAAACTTGCGCGTTCATTTTAAATTCTTAATATAAACATAAAATATTCATAAAGTGAATGTACAATAAAATATAATGGGGAGATTTGTTGAATTGCCGTTAAAACGGCTTTCAGACGCCCATGAAAGCACAGATTATCATGAATACCGGGACAGGAAAGGAATGGTCATGATCTATGAATATAACATCACAGAAGTCATCTGCAGAGCTTCGCGGAGAGCTTGAAGCTCAAAGAGGAAAGGCGCGCGGCATAATCGCCGGACTGTTTGACGAGGGTACTTTTGCGGAGCTTGGCGCATACAGGCGCAGGAGCGCCGACGAATGCGGAAACGACTCGGATTTTGAATCGGTCGTAACCGGCTACGGAGCGGTCGACGGCAGGCTTGTTTTCGCTTTTGTACAGGATTTCGGAAACCGCAAGGGCGCAATGAGCGCCGCGCATGCGGATAAAATATGCGCGCTTTATGACAAGGCGCTTTCCAGCGGAGCGGCGGTCATCGGCGTATTCGACAGCGCGGGAGCCTCGGTGCTCGAAGGCGCGGGCGTGCTCGACGGCTACGCAAGGATAATGAAAAAGGTATGCGATGCGAAGGGAATGATCCCTCAGGTCGCCGTCGTGCCGGGAGTATGTGCCGGAGCGTCTGCGGTTATAGCGTCGATGTTTGATTTTACCGTCGCTGACAGCGAAAAGGCAAGTTTGTTCGTAACGCCTCCATTTCTCTGCGGCGGAAAGGGAGGAAGTGCTGCCGAAGCTGAAAAGCGCGGCGAGGTTCAGCTTACTGCGTCCGGCGATACCGAGCTTATCGGTATGACAAAGAAGCTGCTGAACTTTATTCCCTCAAATTGCTCAGAGGGGACGGTTACGGCTCTGAGCGACAGCGAGCTTAACCGCCGTACATACAATATCGATTCGCTTACGTCCGGCGCCTACGACGTATCGTCCGTTATAAAGGAGCTGTCCGACGACGGGGAGTTCTTTGAGCTGAGCGCCGGATACGCGCCCGAAGTGAAGACCGGCTTTGCCCAGATCGGCTCGGCGGTGACCGGCGTTGTCGCAACGAGTCCCGACGTAAACGGCGGCGCTCTGACCTGCTGCGGCGCGGAAAAGGCTGCTCGATTCATACGTTTCTGCTCTGCGTTTTCGATTCCTCTGCTTACGCTTGTAGACAGCGAGGGCACGGAGCTTAAGGGAGACGCTTATGCAAAATCCTATGCGGAGCTTGCGTCCGCTTACGCAGACTGCGCGTCGAGAACCGTAACGGTAGTTACGGGCAAGGCCTACGGCTCCGTATTCGCTTTGCTCGGCGCGGGCGCTCTCGGAACGGGCGTGGTATTTGCGCTTGACCGCGCGGAGATCGGAGTTATGTCTCCCGAGGCGGCGGTTGAGTTTGCAAAGAACGAGAAAATAAAGAATTCCGGCTCTCCGGAAAACGAGCGCAAAAAGCTTATCGACGAATGGAAGGCGTCTATGTCGTCCCCGCTTGCCGCCGCGAGACGCGGAGCAGTTGACGATATTATCGCTTCGGATGAGCTGAGAATGCGCATTGTGTCCGCGTTCGAGCTTGGTATGTAAATACGGGGGAACGGTTTATGTTCGTATTATCTTCACTTAAATCCGCGGCAGCAGTGCTGGGCGAGGCTCCGGAATCTTCGGCCGGTCTGAGCGAAAATCTGAGAATCGGAGCCGAGGTCGCTCTCATGGGAATCGGCATAACCTTTGCGATTCTTATTCTGCTTTGGGGAATCCTTGAACTTTTCAGAGTGGTATTTTCAAAAAAGAGCAATCCGGAAAAGACTGAATCCCTGCCCGAAACGCCGCTGCAAACCTCCGCGCCCGCCGAACAGGTTCAGGAAACGGACGGCGGAGAGCTTATCGCGGTCATAACGGCGGCGGTTGAGGCGTACCGTGCATCGGAAGAAGGGGATGCGCCGCGGCGCGGCTTCAGAGTGGTCTCATTTCGGAAAAAGTAAATTCAATTTCCATGTATAATAATAATTTTTAATTGAACGAGGGTATGTTGTCATGAAAAAATATAACGTAACAGTAAACGGAACAGTATATGAAGTTATGGTTGAAGAGATCGCGGACGGAGCGGTTTCCGCGCCGGCAGCCGTAAACGCTGCTCCTGCTGCTCCCGCGGCAGCTTCCGCACCCAAAGCGGCTCCCGCTCCGACTGCAGCACAAGCCGCGTCCAAGTCGGCCGGAAGCAAGTCCGTAAACGCTCCGATGCCCGGAACAATCGTAAAGATGCTTGTAAAGGAAGGCGACGCCGTAAAGAAAGGCGACGTTCTTTGTCTCCTTGAAGCGATGAAGATGGAAAATGAAATATGCGCGCCCGACGACGCGGTTGTTGCGACGGTTGATGTTAAACAAGGCGCGTCGGTTGCGACCGGAGACCTTATACTTACCCTGAAATAAGCCGGAAACGGAATATGCAGGCAAGAAAGGAAACTCAAAAATATGCTTGAATCCATAAAGAACTTCTGGGAATCGACCGGTCTGTTCGCGGCGGGCGGTTCACCGGAGCTGCTGATAAAATATCTTGTTATGTACGTTATTATCGGCGTGCTGATGTATCTTGCGATTTGGCGGAAATTCGAGCCGCTGCTGCTGCTGCCGATAGCGTTCGGTATGCTGCTTGCAAACCTGCCCGGCGCGGAGCTGATACACATGGACTGGTATCTCGTCGCTCATCCGGACTACGGTTACATAGTCCAAAACGGCGGACTGCTCGACATACTGTACCTCGGAGTTAAGCTCGGCGTATATCCGTCGCTGATATTCATGGGCGTCGGAGCGATGACCGATTTTACTCCGCTTCTCGCGAATCCCACGACGATGCTTCTCGGAGCGGCCGCTCAGTTCGGCGTCTTTGCAGCGTTTTTCGGCGCGCTTTTGCTCGGATTTACGCCAGAGCAGGCGGCGGCGATCGGCATAATCGGCGGCGCGGACGGCCCGACTGCGATAACGGTTGCAAAAAGTCTCGCTCCCGAGCTTCTCGGAGCGATAGCCGTTGCGGCATATTCGTACATGGCGCTTATTCCGATAATCCAGCCGCCGTTTATGAAGCTGCTCACGACCAAAAAGGAGCGCGCCATCAAAATGGAAACGCTTCGTCCGGTTTCAAAAACCGAACTTATAATCTTCCCGATAATCGTTGCGGCGGTAGTATCCTTAATACTTCCCTCGGCGGCGCCGCTCATATGCTTCCTTATGCTCGGAAATCTGTTTACGGTGTCCGGAGTGACCGACCGTCTGTCCAAGACCGCGCAGAACGAGCTTTGCAATATCGTGACAATATTCCTCGGCATCTCCGTCGGCGCGACGGCGAACGCTGAACGCTTCCTCTCCTGGCAGACAATTTCCATCGTTGTTCTCGGACTCTGCGCGTTTATTTTCTCAACCGTAGGCGGACTGCTTTTCGGAAAGCTTATGTGCTTTGTTACAAGAGGCAAGGTCAATCCGCTTATCGGCTCCGCAGGAGTTTCCGCCGTACCGATGGCAGCGCGCGTGTCGCAGGTTGTAGGTCAGCAGGAGAACCCGTCGAACTTCCTGCTTATGCATGCAATGGGTCCGAACGTGGCGGGAGTCATAGGCTCTGCGGTCGCGGCGGGATGGTTCCTGTCGTACTTTGCGTAAGTCTTTCAGAAACAGAAAGGATCAGGTTAATAAAAAATGTCAAAAGTAAAAATCTGTGAAACCGTACTCCGCGACTCGCATCAGTCGCTTATAGCTACAAGAATGACGACGGAGGAAATGCTTCCTATAATTGAAAAGCTCGATGAAGTGGGCTATCATTCGCTCGAATGCTGGGGCGGAGCGACATTCGACGCCTGCCTTCGTTTCTTAAACGAGGATCCGTGGCAGAGACTGCGTCAGATTCGCGAAAGAGCAAAGAACACAAAGCTTCAGATGCTTTTCAGAGGTCAGAACATTCTCGGATACCGTCACTATGCGGACGACGTTGTTGAATATTTCGTTCAGAAGTCTATTGCAAACGGTATAGATATACTCCGCATTTTCGACGCGCTCAACGATCCGCGCAACCTCAAAACGGCGATAGACGCGACGAAAAAAGAGGGCGGACACGTACAGGCGGCGCTCAGCTACACGACCAGCCCGGTACACGACAACGAATATTTTGCAAAATTTGCAAAAACGCTTGAGGACATGGGAGCGGACTCGATATGCATAAAGGATATGGCGGGACTGCTCAAGCCCTATGATGCGTACGAGCTTGTAAAGGCGATAAAATCAACGGTAAAGCTTCCGGTTGAGCTGCATACACACTATACGTCGGGACTTGCGTCGATGACGGCGCTCAAAGCCGTTGAAGCCGGCGCGGACATAATCGACACGGCAATTTCACCGTTTGCGCTCGGAACGAGCCAGCCGCCGACAGAGTCTATCGTTGCAACGCTCGCCGGCACCGAATACGACACGGGGCTGGATCTCAAAAAACTCGACGAGATATGCAGCTACTTCACTCCGCTGCGTGAAAAATACATCGCAAGCGGTCTGCTTGACCCGAAAGTTCTTAAGGTAAACGTAAACGCTCTGCTCTATCAGGTACCGGGAGGTATGCTTTCCAACCTCATTTCGCAGCTTAAGCAGGCCGGCAAGTCGGAAAAGCTCCAGGAAGTGCTCGAAGAGGTTCCGCGCGTACGCGAAGACGCGGGATATCCTCCGCTTGTTACGCCGACGTCGCAGATTGTCGGAACTCAGGCTGTTTTCAATGTAATTATGGGCGAGCGGTATAAGATGGTAACAAAGGAATTCAAGGGACTTGTTCGCGGAGAATACGGCAAAACGCCGGTTAAGATCAAGCCCGAATTCATGAAGAAGATAATCGGAGATGAAAAGCCGGTTACCTGCCGTCCGGCAGATTTGATTAAGCCCGAGCTCAGCGAGCTTCGCGAAAAAGTCAAGGCGTACGCCGTACAGGACGAGGACGTTCTTTCCTACGCGCTTTTCGACCAGGTTGCGCTTAAATTCTTTGAATACAGACAGGCACAGAATCTCGGAATCGACCTTGAAAACGGCGACAGAGAGCTGAATGTTCATCCGGTCGTTTGATTGGATTGAGAAAAATACTTGAAAACATCAATTAACAGCTATTTTTGCTTAAAAAAATGGAGGAAGAAAAAATGCTTGAAAACAGCTATTACAAGCTTACGCATAACGACAGCTTCAGAATCGCTTATTTCGGAGGTTCAATAACGGAAGGCTGCGGCGCGTCGAAGCCTTGTATGAAATGGACTTCAAAAACAACCGCATGGCTGTCGGAGACTTTTCCGAACTGCAAAATAAGCGTGATTGAAGCGGCAATCGGAGGAACAGGCTCCGACCTCGGAGTCTACCGTTGCGACCGAGACATTGTCGAAGAAAAGCCCGATCTTGTGTTTTTCGAATTTGCCGTAAACGACGGTTGGGCAGACGAGCGTCGTTCGTTTATACAGGCCGAGTCAATTTTCCGAAAGATTTTTTCCGCCGATCCGACCTGCGATATAGTAATTGTTTTTACAACAACAAAAATGACTTCGGACTCACTTGACGCCGGAAACATTTTCCGTTCACGCAACGGGCACCGCGCTGCCGGCTGTTATTACGGACTGCTTCAGATCGACGTCGGCGAAGTGCTGCGTGCGCGGATACGCAGCGAGAACGCCGATTGGCTTCGCTATACCCAAGACAATGTTCACCCGAACGACGACGGCTATGAGATATACTTTGAAACGGTAAAAAAGCATCTTTCGGATGAGTTCAAAAAGTGTGAGGGAACGGCAGGACTGATTCCCAAAATTCTTCCGACTCCGGTTACTTCGGCAGACGAGCTGCTTTGCGGCGCGCATATGGAAGACTGCCGCGGGGCGCAGCTCGGAGAAGGCTGGCATGTCAAAGAAGAATCGTTTGTCGGACGCTATCCGAGATACGTTGAATCCGACGTGCCCGGAGCCGAGCTGATATTCCGTTTCCGCGGAAAACGCATAGGATTGTACTTTATGCTTGCCAAGGATTCCGGCACGCTTGAATTCTCGATAGACGGCGAAGAATTTGAAAAGCACGGAACGTGGGACCACTACTGCAAAGATTTTAACCGCGCAGGTATCATGATGCTCAAAGAATCGCTCTGCGATGCCGAACACGAGCTCAGAGTACGCGTCGTGCCTGAAAAAGACGCGGAATCCGAGGGCTATTTCGTCAGAATAGCAACATTTATGGTCTCGTGAAAAAACTATAAGACAAAAAAATTACGGAGGCGGGTTTTGTGCCCGTCTCCTTTTTTTTGCGTATGAGCTTTTGCCGCCGTATCGCGTTATTCCATATACAGCGACGCCTGGTCGGCTTCCGGTATGCTTATAACCGAAAGCGGATCGATCTTACTGCCGTTATAGGACAGCTCGAAGTGAAGGTGAGGGTATTGTGCAATTTCGAGCGCGGCGGTTTCTCCGACCGAGCCTATGACCTGCCCGGACTTGACCTTTGCGTCCTTTTCGATGTTATCGGCAAGCTGCAGACTCAGATTCCGGTAACAGCCGATAAGCCCGCCGCCGAAATCAATCGTAACGCTCATTCCCATGAACGGATCGTTCACAACGTCGATAACGGTTCCGTCGCAGCAGGCAATTACATTGTCGCCGGCGTTGGCGCATATATCGATTCCGCAGTGTACGCGGTAGTCGTTCATCGTAATCGAATAGACTGCGGTCGTAAGATCGTGCTTATGGGTTACTATGCCCTCGACCGGGGGAAGAAGCTTGCGTTCTCCGAGCGGAGTAACCGACGCCTCCGCAGCGTCGCTTTCCTTTGCGGGATCGTCCGAAGGCGTAATCCGGACGCTGTCTTTGGTGTCGGTGTCTGATGTGATGCTGTCATCGGGAACTTCATCGATATTTTTCATCTTTTCGTTTCCGGTGCTCGAAGTGCCGGGCGATTTTTTGTCGTCCTGAGAAGTTGTGGGTCCGGGAAGCTTACGGGTTTCTGCCGGTTTGTCGGTCATGGAATCAGTCTCGTTTCTGTCGTCGACGTCGCGGTTCTGCGCACCGAAAAAGGTGAAAAGCGTGACGCAGAGTATTATCACAGCCATTGCCGTCAGAACGATGTAGATCATTCTGCCTGCATATCCGTCTCTGTCTCTCTTTTCCATTTTGAATAATCCTTCCGATATTTTTTTATTTACCGGTTATATTTTTTACTTCATTTGCCGGGATTATTCATCTAAATCTGACTTTGGAGACAAAATAATCTCAGTAAGTATAAATTTTAAATATTCGGAGCGTCTGAGACCTGCGCCGTCGCCTTCGCGGAAGGTGTTTTCGTAATATACTGTTGCGGACGGAGTAAGATAAAATCCGTCGGCGCGGTTTATTTTGGCGAGTCGGAGCCTTTTTTTTAGCTCAAAATCCGGATTTTTCATACGGATAAGAAAGAACGAATCGTCAATGCGTTCCCAGCTTTGGGATATACGGCGTATTGAGGCAAGCGTATTGCCGTCAAAGCAGCGCACGTCAAAGAAAAAGCTGAGGCGCTCTTCGGTGCAGAGAGTGACGCTGCAGCTTATATCGGTTAGAAACGGCGTTTTTGACGCGCACGCTCTCTCCGCAAGCTCCGTACAGAAATTTCCGACCCTTTCCGCATTATCAAATACAGGATATCTTACACAGACGTGATTTTCTCTTTTTGTAATAATTTTATGTTCCATGACTGACCTCACAAATAAAACGAGCGCGCGTATTTTTGCCTGCGCCGCTGACAAAAAGTCCTTAATCAGTTTTATTCATGCGGGGGAGTTTTTATGTGCGGTTTCGTTTTTATACGGAAACCCTTAAAACAATCGTCGGCTGTGCGGGCTATTTCAGCCCTTTTCGGTATTTACAGACATTATAAAATATGATACAATATAATTGACAAATAAATTGTAAAATCGAAAGGCTGAAACCGGAATATGTCGGACAAGATCCGTACCGCGGGAATCTGTACGCTCGGATGCCGCGTAAACCAGTACGAGAGCGAAGCTATCGCAGAGGCGCTTTCTGCGGAAGGCTTTGAAATACGCGATTTTTCGCAGATATGCGACGTTTATATAATAAATTCATGCGCAGTGACCGAGGAAAGCGTAAGAAAGTCGCGTCAGATGGCGCGCCGGGCGAGAAAGCTCAATCCGGACGCGTTTGTTGCGGTGTGCGGCTGCGCGGCGCAGCTTGATCCGGAAACGCTTGCAAAATCCGCCGAAGCGGATTACGTCTGCGGAACGAGAAACAAAGCGTCGATTGTTGAGGCGGTCAAAAAAGGCATAAGGAAAACCGAGGTTGTTTTGCCGTGCGGTGAGTTTGAACCGCTTCATATTTCGTCGTTCAACCGTACACGCGCATATATAAAGATTCAGGACGGCTGTAACGGAAACTGCTCGTACTGCGTTATTCCGAAGGTACGCGGAACGTCGGTCTCAAGGCGTCCGGAGGATATTCTAGACGAGGTCGGAAGGCTTGCCGACAAAGGAATAAAAGAGGTTGTTTTCACCGGAATCGAAACCTCGGACTACCGCTTCGGACTGCCGGAGCTTATAGAGGAGACCTCAAAGCTGACGCAGATAAGCCGCATCAGACTCAGCTCGGTTGATCCGTCCGCGCTTACTCCGGCTTTTGTAGACGCGATATTTTCAAACGAAAAATTTATGCCGCATCTGCACGTTTCGCTTCAAAGCGGAAGCGACCGCATACTTAAGCTGATGCGCCGCAGATACAACGCAAGGATGGCGCGGACAAATCTTGAGTACATACGGCGCCAGGTTCCGGAGGTGCATTTTTCTGCCGATATGATAGTCGGCTTCCCGACGGAAACGGAGGAAGATTTTAAAGATACGATGTCGTTTGCGGACGGAATAGGGCTGCTGCACGGGCACGTTTTCTCATATTCGAAGCGTCCGGGCACGGAGGCGGCGCTTATGGACGGACAGATACCGGAGGAAATCAAAGCGGAGCGTTCGGCGAGGCTGATTTCAAGCTGCGATAACCGCAAGGAGGCGATTCTGAAGGGGATCGCGGACGAAGGAAAGCCCGTGCCGGTTCTTGTTGAAAAATATAAAGACGGGATTGCGCAGGGACACACGCCTTTCTTTGCGGAAACGCGTTTTTCGGCCCAAAACGCCGCGCTCTGCCGCGGAGAGACCGTGCTTATGATGCCAGACGGCGTTTTTGACGGCGTGCTCACCGGATATGTATATACAGAAAATAAAAAATAAAGATATAAGTGGGAAAGAAAAATGGTATTCAGAATTTTTGTCGAAAAGAAACCCGCTCATGCGCTTGAAGCCGCAGGAGTATACCGAGATCTGAAAAGCAGCCTGCTCATCGGAGAGCTTGACGGTGTACGCGTGATAAACCGCTACGACGTCGAGAACATTTCCTCCGAAATATTCGAAAAGGCGCTGACAACGGTTTTTTCGGAGCCGCAGACCGACGATATCTTTACGGAGCTTTCAGCCGAAGATGGCGACCGTGTGTTTGCGGTTGAGCCGCTTCCCGGCCAGTTTGACCAGCGCGCCGACTCCTGTTCGCAGTGCATACAGCTGCTTACCTGTGAAAACCGTCCTCCCGTACGCGCCGCCAAGGTCTACGTTATAAGCGGGGGAGTGAGCGACGCGGATTTTGAACGTATAAAGCGATATATCATAAACCCGGTCGAATCGCGCGAGGCGTCGCTTTCCAAACCGGAGTCGCTTGTTTCGGATTTTCCCGCGCCGCCCGACGTTTCCGTGCTTAGCGGCTTCTGCGAAAAAGATCCTGCGGAAATTTGCCGGGAATATTCGCTTGCCATGGACGACGCGGACGTTCGTTTTTGTCAGGATTACTTTAAGAATACCGAAAAGCGCGATCCGACGCTGACCGAGCTGCGCCTGATTGACACATACTGGTCAGATCACTGCCGTCACACCACTTTTCTTACTCGTCTCAGCGACGTTGAGATTGAAGACGAAAACGTAAAGCGCGTATTTGATAATTATCTGAGGGTAAAAAGTGAATTATACCCGGGCAGGGACCGTCCGGCGTCGCTCATGGATATTGCGACGATCGCGGCGAAATATCTGAGAAAGAACGGATATCTTGACGATCTCGACGTTTCCGAAGAGATAAACGCATGCTCCGTACACGTGAAGATCGACGTTGACGGCGGCGAGGAAGACTGGCTGCTTATGTTCAAGAACGAGACGCACAATCACCCGACGGAGATCGAGCCGTTCGGCGGCGCCGCAACCTGTCTCGGAGGGGCGATACGCGACCCGCTTTCCGGACGCTCGTACGTATATCAGGCAATGCGTGTGACCGGATGCGCAGACCCGCGTACGCCGGTATCCGAAACGATGCCGGGCAAGCTTCCACAGTCGAAGCTGACGCTCGGAGCCGCTTCGGGATACAGCTCGTACGGAAATCAGATCGGCCTTTCGACCGGCGGAGTTTATGAAATATATCATCCGGGATACGTTGCGAAAAGACTTGAGATCGGAGCGGTTATAGGAGCCGCGCCGGCTGAAAATGTCGTAAGAGCAGAGCCTGAGCCGGGAGACGCGGTTGTCCTGCTCGGCGGAAGAACGGGACGCGACGGCTGCGGCGGCGCCACCGGTTCGTCCAAGGCTCACGGAGCCGATTCGCTCGCGTCCTGCGGCGCGGAAGTACAAAAGGGAAATCCGCCGGAGGAGCGTAAGATACAGCGCCTGTTCCGGGACCCCGAGACGGCGCGTATGATAAAGCGGTGCAACGATTTCGGCGCGGGAGGAGTATCCGTCGCGGTCGGAGAGCTTGCCGACGGACTTGACATAGACCTCGACCGCGTACCGAAAAAGTATGAAGGGCTCGACGGTACAGAACTTGCGATATCGGAATCGCAGGAACGTATGGCGGTTGTCGTTTCTCCCGGAGACGTCGGTAAATTCATTGAAAAAGCCTCTGCGGAGAACCTTGAAGCGACTGTTATTGCCGTTGTGACCGACAGTGAACGTATGAAAATGACCTGGCGCGGCAAAACCGTAGCCGATCTGTCGCGAGGATTCCTTTCTTCAAACGGCGCGCCGAAAAGCGCCGGGGCGAGAATCGGCAGAATCTGCCTGTCCGGGCTTAACGACGGTCCGGATGTCCGCGGCGAAGGCGTTGAAATATTTGAAAAGCTTATGGGCGATCTGAATATATGCTGTCAGAAGGGACTGTCCGAAAGATTTGACTCCTCTATCGGCGGAGCGTCCGTAATGATGCCGTTCGGAGGAAAATATCAGCTTACGCCCGAACAGTATATGGCTGCGAAGTTCCCGGTTCTCAGCGGAAAAACCGATTCTGCGTCGGTTATGGCGTACGGATTTGATCCGTATCTTTCCGAGAAAAGCCCGTTCCACGGCGCGGCGTGGGCGGTCGTTGAGTCTGCGGCGAAAGTTGCGGCTTCCGGCGCGCCGTATGAAAAAATCCGTCTGACATTCCAGGAATATTTCGGACGCACAGGCTCCGACCCGGAGCGCTGGGGCAAGCCGCTTGCCGCGCTGCTCGGCGCATACGACGCTCAGCTTGGACTTAAGCTGCCCTCGATCGGAGGAAAGGACAGTATGAGCGGCACGTTCGAGCATATAGACGTTCCGCCGACGCTCGTTTCGTTTGCCGTTGCGGCAGGAAAGGCGTCGAAGCTCGTATCCTCCGAATTCAAAGCGCCGGGGCACAACGTATATCTTATAATGCCATCGGAACGCGCAGACGGCATGCCGGATTACGACAGCATTTCAAATGTATTCGGACGCATAAACGGACTTATAAAGGAAGGAAAAGCCTGCGCGGTACGCACGATTACCTACGGAGGAATTGCGTCCGCCGTTGTACTGATGATGCTCGGCAACAAGATAGGCTTTGAATTTGCAGAAGATTTTGATACAGAATTTTTGTTAAGACGCAGGGGCGGCGCGTTTATTGTCGAAACAGAAGAAACGCTCGAAGACGCGCTGCTTATCGGACGGACGTCTGATGTCCGCACGCTTGCTTACAAAAACGGAACTGTCAGCCTCGACCGGCTTGAAAAAGCGTGGAAGGAGCCTTTGTCAAAGGTGTTCCCGCTGAAAGCGGAGGGCGAGGAAGAGGGAAGCGCCGCCGCGTTCTCATGTTCAAAACGCAGCAGCTGCGCGCCGAAGGTCGGAACGGCAAAGCCGAAGGTTGTTATACCCGTTTTCCCCGGAACAAACTGCGAATACGATTCCGCGCGCGCGTTTATAAACGCAGGGGCAGAGGTAAGTATGGTTGTTTTGAGAAATTTAACTCCCGATATGCTGACGGAATCGATATCCGAATTTGCATCCGAGCTGAAAAACGCGCAGATACTTATGCTTCCCGGCGGTTTTTCCGGCGGAGACGAACCGGACGGTTCGGGTAAGTTCATAACCGCCGTGCTGCGCAACCCCATGATTAAAGAAGAGGTTACGGCGCTGCTCGATGACCGTCTCGGACTTGTGCTGGGCATCTGCAACGGTTTCCAGGCGCTGGTAAAATCGGGACTGCTTCCGTACGGAAGAATTCTCGACAAAATGACGCCGGACAGTCCGACTCTGACCTACAATAAAATTGCGCGCCACCAGTCGATGATGGTCACGACGCGCGTTGCGTCCGTGGATTCTCCGTGGATGAGCGGATACAGCGTCGGAGACATACACGTCGTGCCGGTGTCGCACGGCGAGGGACGTTTCTGCGCGCCTGAGGCGGTTCTTGAAAAGCTTGCGGCGGAAGGCAGAATAGCCACGCAGTACGTTTCGCCGGACGACGGACTGCCTACACTCGACGGCCGCTACTGTCCGAACGGCTCTGCGCTTGCAATAGAGGGCATATTGTCCTCCGACGGCAGAATCCTCGGAAAAATGGGACACAGCGAGCGCGCCGGAGAAAACATCGCCAAAAACGTACCCGGCGAAAACCAGCTCGGAATATTCAGGAACGGCGTAAAATACTTCAACTGACGAAAAAACAAAAATCAGGGAGCAATAAAACAATGCCGATAAAAATACCTTTTGAGGCGGCGGACATACTTCTGCCCGCTGCCGGTTTCGAAAAATGGGCGACGATCGCCTGCGATCAGTTCACGTCCGAGCCGGAATACTGGCGCGAGGTTGAAAACGAGGTAAGCGACGCGCCGTCCTGCCTTCGGATCACTCTGCCGGAGGTATATCTGACGGAACCGGACGTCGGGGCGCGTATTGAAAGCATCAACCGGACTATGAACGAATACCTTGATGAGGGGATATTCAAAGAATACAAAAACGCGATGATACTGGTTGAGCGCACGCTTGCCGACGGACGCACGCGGAGAGGCGTTGTCGGCGCGGTCAGGCTTGATTCATACAGCTTTGAGGCCGGAGCAAAGCCGCCGATACGTCCGACGGAGGGAACCGTTCTGTCCAGAATACCGCCGCGCGTAAAGATACGCGAAAACGCGCCGCTTGAGCTACCTCACGTGATGCTGCTTATCGACGACCGCGAACGCAGCGTTATCGAAAGCATAAGCTCAAAAGGGCTTGAGAAGCTGTACGATTTTAGTCTTATGCTCGGAGGAGGCTCGCTTAGAGGCTGGCTCATTCCCGAAAAAGAGCAGAAGCGTCTGACTGACGCGCTTCAGGCGCTTGCCGGAGACGGGGACGAACCCCTGCTTTTTGCGGTAGGAGACGGAAATCATTCGCTTGCAACGGCAAAGTCTTGTGCGGGCGACGGGCTGGCGCTCGTTGAAATTGTGAATATACACGATCCCGCGCTCGACTTTGAGCCTATATACAGAGTTATGTTCGGAGTGAACCCCGCCGACGTTGTCGCAAAGGCAGAAAAAGCGTTTCCCAGCGGAAACCGGAGAGTGTCGTGGATAAGCGCGGAGGGAGAGGGAAGCTTCTTTGCAGACGGGCTTGAATCAAAGGTACTTCAGGATTTTATCGACTCATATATAGAGACGCATCCCGGCGCGGAGGTCGATTACATTCACGGCAGGGATTCTCTTGAAGTGCTTGCGAAAAGAGAAAACGCCATAGGATTTTTATTCGGCGGAATAACGAAGGAAGAGCTTTTTCCGTATGTAAAACAAAACGGACCGCTTCCGAGAAAGACTTTTTCAATGGGAGAAGCGCGCGACAAGCGTTATTATATGGAAGCAAGAAGAATAAAAAGATAAAAAATGTCCGGAGGGGACAGGGTTATTTACCCTTTTCCTCCGGATATATTGCGAGGGAGCCGTTTTTGTCGCAGACTCCGAGCATAATGTCCTTCAGCGCGTAATGCTGGGCGGCGAGCTGCCTTTCGACCCAGCTTCGGTCGAAGCCGCTGCGCTTCAGTGTGTTTTCGTCAATTCTTCCGTCCTTTATGATCTCATAAAACGAAACCGCCTTTTCCGGATGTATTCCGAGATCTGCGGGAGAGGCGGGACGCAGGTCGGAATAAGGCTGAAAGCTGATTTTGCCGTTATGCTCGAGCAGCGCAAGACGTATATCGCCTATGTTGAAGTAGCCTGCAACGCGGCTGATCATCAGAAATTCATCTATATCGAGCTTTGCGTGTTTGAAGGCGCGCCTGTTCATCCTGCCGTTTTTCATAAGTATCGCAGGCGTTCCGTTTATAAACCGGCGCGCGGCGGTCGATCTGTTTGTTATTATACCGATAACGACGGCTGCGGCGGCGTATACGATAAGCGCAGTAAGCGGTTTTTCAGGATTTTCAAGCTCCGTTGCAAGCTCTGCG
>JAQXSY010000178.1 GCA_029219205.1 Bacillota bacterium
CCACGGGCGCGAGGCAAATATGGTCAGACAAAAGTAAAAAAATCAAGCCTAAAGCGGCGGCCTGCGTACATAGCGGGCCGCCGCGTCTCCTTAAAACGATGGGGCAGTCAACGGGGAGGTTCCCTGCCTGTATATTGTAAAAGATGAAATTCTGCGATTGCTCAATGAGGAGCGTGCGGCGCTGGGACGATGCCGGTTGTCAACGGCACCGATCGCGCATGAGATTGCAGTGGCCAGAGCAAAAGAGTTGCAGGTTTTGTGGAGCCACTACCGACCGGACGGTTCGGCCGCTTCTACGATTTATTAGCGCAATATCAATACCGACGCCTGCGTATTCTGACTTAGTCAAATCTCCCCAATGAGCAGAACTGCTTTTGAATCGATGGATAACATTTCGTGCTACATCTATATTTGTCTCTTCAGGTGATCGATGGGATCACGTGGAGTCATAACAACGGTATTATCAACGGATACGGGAAGCCTACCGCTTGAAGCGTTCGGCAACGGTGATGGCGGCAATTCTGATCCTATTATGCGGGCTGGGCGCCGTGGCGCACCCATCTATCACGGCACCGGCGACACCTCTCTGCAGCGCGGCGTCGGTCATATTTACGGTACGTCGCTGCCGATGCGCAGCCCAAACCGGAGTCATCTGCGCCTGCCGCCTCCACATGGCGGCGGCAGATCGGGCGGAGCATCCTCATCGGTCTGGCCGCTTCAGCCGGTTTGTGGCTGGTTGTAGTGGGTATAAGAAGCTGGCGGCGTTTCAATCAGAGAAAAAGTGCGGATGCTTTTAACAAGCCTGTATAAGGCGTGGTCATCCGCACATTTTTTGTGCGCAGAGAATAAAAAGAAAAAATCATACAAAAATAGGATGGTGAGGTGGAATTTGCTATATGAGAATAGAAGTGAAAGAAAGTCCCCATCCACTTGTGTTGTTCTGGATCAGTCGGGAGGAAGGCGCAGATAAAGAATTTATGGAACTTCTGAAGCCACAGTTTCGGGCATGGAAATCAAAAAAATATCAACCAATCCTATTTGAATCCGGTACCGGAAATCAAGAAGACAGTATGTACCTGTTAATGAAACGAAATTATGAGATTTTGGCGAAACGGCAGTTTGTTTCCGATGAGTAGTCGGCTTTCTTAATTGCTGCGTGAAACAACACGCAGATCTACATAGAAAATGACTAAGCTTCGATTTTGATATTGCTTTTTTATAAAAGATATGATACAGTGTTATTTGTAATATATAAAAGAGAGGCTTTCTATATGGTAGAAAAATTCGACATAGCCGGTTACTGCCGCATTTCGGTTGATGAAGAACTGGACAGGGATAATACGTCTATTGAAAACCAAAAATCGATCATAGAGGATTTTGTAAAGCGAAAATTCCCCGGTTCAACGCTTACTTTTTATCAGGATCGGGATCGCAGCGGCTACACTTTTGAACAGCGCGAGGGTTATCAGGAGATGCGCCCGCAGTTGATGGGCGGCAAATATGATATTCTGGTGGTCAAGGATTTTTCCCGTTTTTCCCGCCGTAACAGCCGGGGGCTTGTAGAGCTGGAGGATTTGAGAGATGCCGGGGTACGCATCATCTCGATCGGGGATTCCATCGACTATCCGACCTTTGATGACTGGACGGCGATACAGTTTCGTTTCCTTGTCAATGAAATGCCGGTAACCGATGCATCGAAAAAGGTGCGGTCGGTTATTAAACGGCGACAGGAGGACGGAAAATGGATTTGTGCTGTGCCATACGGTTATGTGATAACCAATTCAAAAACGATGGCGTTCGAGGTTGAACCCGCTGAGGCAGAGGTTGTCAAAGAGATTTATGAACGGTATAACAACGGATGGGGTTATAAAAAGATTGCCAATCATTTGACCGAACAGCATATTCCCACGCCGCGTATGAACGAGCGGGCCAGAAAGGAAGCCAGAGGTGAGGAATGCAAATTAAAGGTTCGTCCGGAATGGAGCATTGTCACTGTTCAAGGAATCCTGACAAACGATTTCTATATCGGCACGCTTCGTCAAGGAAAATATACCCGTAAAAAAATCAATGGTAAGGACGTAAAAAAAGATGTCAGCGATCAAATTGTATTGGAAAACCATCACGAACCGATCATTGACTACCGAACCTTTGCCGTAACACAGGAGCAACTGAAAAAAAGAAGCACCGACAATTATCGCGGTATAAAAAAATACGAGAATGTGTATTCCGGCCTTATGATCTGCGGTGATTGCGGAAGTCCTATGTTCCCGATGAGCCGTTCCGACCTGCGCGAGGCGTATCGGTGCGGAAGATACCATCAGCAGGGCTTAAAAGGCTGCACAAGCCATCACACACGGGTAGATTTGCTGGATAGGGTAGTCAAAGAGTACCTGGCGAAAGTGCGTGAAACCTCTGCGGATATGATAAAAAAGTTGCAGA
>JAQXSY010000179.1 GCA_029219205.1 Bacillota bacterium
AACAGGGAGTAATTACAGAGGAACGAATTGATGAATCTGTTTTGCGTATATTGGAATTAAAACTTTCACTTGGGATAATATAAAGGTTCTTTCAAAAAAAGTCCAAAAATATGTTTACTTGCTTAGCAAAGCCAACCAGCGCAGTCAACGGTCAAGATGAACGTCGCATTTCATGCGCCGCCGTTGACAGTCCTGCCGTCTTTGCTTATGGGCAATCAAGACGGGAAAGCCCTAAAATGGCTTTCCCGTCCATTTGGATTTTGAGATAACGAGAGCCGCCGTAAAACTAAAGCCACCGTGACCACAATCGGCAACATCGTGACAAATTTCCCCAAACTTTTTCGGGGGACGATGAATGGTGGCATATACGCCCTATCTGCTGCGGAAACCAGCCCCGCATTTGTGGTAGCACCCGCCCACAAATCCAAGCCTGTTTTCCTACCGCTTAAAATGCCCTTGCCATATCCGGCGGCAACGGCATTTTCACGTCAACGCAGACAGAGCGTATAACACACTAAACTTTGCAAGCGAAGTCGTGTGCCAAGGTGCAAGCCCCTTTGGAAACCCTGGACAACAAAACAGGCTGAATATCTCGCACTTTCCCTGTGCTTGATGTTCAGCCTTTATTTGTTGTCAGCAGCCCCCGTTTCGTGGTCTGCGTGTAGTTCCTTGTAAACTGACCTAAACAGTAATATAAAAAATCTGTTATTCTGCCATGATATCGAATTTTTTGTTTTTGCCCGACAAAAACATGGTTTCAATCGTTATAATTATGTAAGGGAGAAGTTTCGATGGGGACAACAATCGACAGCGACGCTGCTTTTGATAAGTTCTATGAACGGCATTGGAAATATGTTTACCGGCTCTGTCTTACATATATAAAATCGGAGGCAGAAGCAGAAGATTGTACGGAAGACGTATTTGTAAAAGTACTTAAAGGTGAATTCATACTTAATTATGCACTTCACTGTCGGGAAATAATATTTCGCTTCAAGTGATGCTTGTTCCTACGGCAAGTTATATTCTTTCCGATAAGCTGCTCGCATTCGCTTCAAAGGAGAGATTCTCGATACCTATCTTTTGCGCCTTCCAAAAAGAACCGAACAATAAAATGCAGATTATCCTTTAAAAAACAAGGGCTTCGGACGTTTTTTTTGATATTTTAACCGCTTCTAACGCTTTTTTCAGACATAATTGGCAATGTGTACATTTATTTTTTTTCAATTATAAATTTTTTGTCATTTTATTCTTCGCGCCGAAATTTTCCTACAATATAGTAGATATATTATAATTTATATGTACATAAAATCAACTTTTTTGGCGGCAAAGGGTTGATTATAAGGACGTTTTACAAAGCGTACATAAATAATTTACAAAATGATAATATATTATAATTAACAATATTATATACTATTTTCAGTTTAATCAAATATATATTTGTGCATGATTACATAATTGATGACTGAATGAATATATTTGTTTAAACAAAAACAAAAATGTGTCATAAATGCACAGAAAGGAATTTGTATGAAAAACTTGGCAAAAATTATTTCGGCGTTGCTCATCGTTATCATTCTCGCCAGTGCCGTTTCGTGCGCACAGACAGAGAAACCAACCGACCAAACGACCCCGTCTGAAACAAATGAACCGGTTACAGAAGCAGATCCTTTTTCACATTTGCCTGATGTAAAATTTGACGGCAAATCATTCCGCATATCAGGACAGTACGGCAGTGATTACAAGATTAACGAAACTGCGACGGATATACTCAGCGCCGCAAATTACAGTCGAAATTTAGCGATTTCAGAAAAATATGACGTTAAGTTTGAGACTGTTAAAGGTGATGTTAACGCATTTGTTGACAATGTGCTCGGTGACATTCATTTTACCGAGGTGGGATGTGCAATGGTATGGTTGTACGGTCCCGTCCTCATGAACGGATGCCTCTATAACCTTCGCGATCTTGGCTACATATCATTTGACGCAGACTGGTGGTATCCCCAGGCAAACGAACAACAGACTTTCAATAACAAAACTCTTGCAATTATCGGAGATATGGACGCAAGCGTTATAAAGAACATGGCGGTCGTATTCTTCAATATGGATCTTCTTAACGATTACCAGCTTAATTCCGAAGACATATACAAAATTACAAACGAAGGCGGCTGGACTCTCGACTATATCGCAGAGATAATTAAGCCGATGTATAAGGACGTTGACCTTGACGGTCTGCGCGGAAGCGCTGACTTCTACGGCTTTACCTGCGCTCACAATATGTCGCTTGACCCGTGGCCCATTGCCTGCGGAAGCCGCGTCGCCATAAAGAACAACGAGGACAAAATTGAAATCGCTCTTGCAAGCGAGAAAAACCAGCAGATATTCGACAAGCTTTCAGCTCTGTTGAGCACAAACAGCGGTTCGGTATTATTCAGCGGTCAGAATGAGGGAGATTATAACCGTATGCCCGGCGGAGCAGGTATGTTCCTTGAACAGCGTCTGGTATTCTTCCCGTCGTATTGCGAAATGGCGTTCAACGAACTGAGAGAAGCAAAATTTGCATACGGCATACTTCCTTATCCGAAGTATGACAGTGAGCAGACCGAATATCATACGATGATTCAGGACGGAGTTATAGAGAGTTATGTTCCGAGAACACTGCCCGCAGAGGACGCGGATTTTGTCGGAATTATACTTGACGCATGCGCAAGCTATAACAGAAAGAATGTAATTCCCGTATATTATGACGACGCTCTGAAAAACAGATATTCCGAAGATCCCGCAACCGCGAAAATGGTTGACCTTATAAACGGCGCGACCGATTTTGAAACTTCAATCATATTCGGCACCGATCCCGGCCTCTATTATGCGTTCGGTCAGGCTATGAAGGCAGAAACTTCTCTTGTGGTTAAACAGTCGGAAATCGAAAGCGCGATGGAGCTTACTTTTTCAAAATTCTACCCGCTTTTCGATTGATAATAAGCGCGGTTTCTTATTGTAAGAACACATATTAAACAGATTTAAAAAACCGCGGATGCTTCCTTTCGTGAAGATCCGCGGTTTTTCTGTATATTCTGTTTAACTGAAGCTATCGCTTGTCCGGCGGTTTCAAATTGCCTGTATATGCTTTTTTGCGGGCAGACTGATATGAAAATTATTCGAGATACAGTATACCGAACTTGTCGGGGCAATGGAAGCACGGAGTCGGGGTGTCAACCGGCGACCATGTGCCGTAATGGTCGGGCTGATCGTCGCAGCCGCATTTGTTTATGTTTCCGCGTATGGTTGCGCCGGAGGAAAGATCGCAGTCCGGAACGTATTTTTTGACTACCCAATATGGGAAGAACGCGTCGATCTGCCAGTAGTCCTCGCCGTTTTCGTCCTTTGTTTTTGTCGAAGTCATGCGGAGCGCTTCATCAGGGCACTCAACCTTGACCGGAGACGACTCAACCGAGGACTTGTATTCAAGAAGAAACGTCGGGTTTGCGTTTACTTCGAGACTGAAATATCCGTTTGAGCTGTCGGGAGAAGGCGAGAAGAAAAATTCAATGCACGAATCGTTGCAGGTGTAGTCGTTGCGCTTTGTTGCGTGTGCAACCGGGTCCTTTTCATAAACGCGCATGCAGATTATGATTCCCTCGTCGTTGTGCGTAAGCCGGAAGCATGCCTTCGGTTTGTAGTCGTAGTCCCACGGGTAAGAATCGACGTATTCAAACGGGGCTTTTGTTATATCGTCCGTTTTTTTTATTGTGTAGCTTTTCATTTTTATTATCCTTTCATTAATCGGCTTTGATTGAGAAGCCGGCTTTTTTGACAGTATCGGCAATTATTGCGTTGGAAACATCCTTTTCAAGTTCAAGAACCGCTTCTCCGCTTTCGAAGATTACGTCGGCAGATTTAATGCCGTCGATCGCTTCAAGCGCCTTTTTCATCCGTTGCTGGCAATGAGTACATTTCATTCCTTCAATTCTGATCTTTCTTGTCACTTTTTCTGCCCTCCTAAATTAAAATTAATATACATATTATTACAATACTACCGTATATATATTTATTGTTTATAAAATAAAAAGCGCGGCTGATTTTGACACTTCAATCATATTCGTCGTTGCCCCGGGATGTTTTCTTTGTTCGGTAATGCTATGAAGACCGGAACTTCCCTTGCTGTTAATCATTCATAAATCCGAAGCGCAGAGCAGCTCACTCTTTCGAATATAAAATTATATCACAAAAGGAACCTCAATTCAATAGTTTGTTTTTTTTATGAGATATTTAATAACTCATTAACAATATATCAATATTCCCCTAACATATTATAGTAAAAAAGTTGTACAATAACATTGTGGACTGAGGAAGAGGTTTTGTTTATATATAAGACGGCTTCCCGGATTTTTTATATTATTTTTTTTAAAACCGATGCGCAAAACAGAAAGGAACCATTATGAGAAGTTTAGTTAAGATTATCTCCGTGCTGCTCATGTTTTCCATGCTGATAAGCATAGTTTCATGCGCGAAATCCGGAAAGGACGCCGAGACGACTCCTCAGCAAACAGAAGAACCTGTTGATAAATACGACCCTTTTGAACATCTGCCGGACACTACCTTCAACGACAGATCTTTCCGCATAGCAGGTTCATACGGCAGAAATTATACAATTAAGGAAACAGCGGCAAAAGAGATACTCAGCGCAGCCGAGTACAAACGCAACTTGGCGATTTCCGAAAGATTTAAAGTTAAGTTTCAAAACGTAGACGGCAACGTTGACGTTTTCGTAAAGAACACGCTTGCCGACCAGCATTATACCGAGGTCGGTTGTGCGATGGTATGGGTATACGGACCGGCGTTTATGGGCGGCGCTCTCCGCGATATCCGCTCGCTTGAATACATATCGTTTGACAGCGATTGGTGGTATCCCGAGATAAACGAATCGCAGACGTTCAATAATAAAACGCTTGCTATCATAGGCGATATGGACGAAAGTCTGATCAAATATATGTCGGTTGTATTTTTCAATATGGATTTGATTAAGGACTACGGCCTGACGTCCGACATGATATACGACGTTGTAAACGACGGAGGCTGGTCTCTCGACTATATTTCGGAAATTATAAAGCCGATGTATAAGGACTATGACCAGGACGGCCTGCGCAGCGTCGGAGATTTCTACGGTTTTGCCTGCACATTTAATATGTCTCTCGACCCGTGGCCGGTTGCAGGCGGAAGCAGGGTTTCGTACAAGAATTCCGACGACGAGCTTGAGGTTGTGCTCGGAAGCGACAGAAACCAGGCAATCCTCGATAAGCTGAAAGACATATTCACGACAAACAGCGGTTCATTCTTCTATAATGACGACGTCGGAATGCCGGGAGGATCAATTTTTTACGAACAGAGACTGGTGTTTTACCCTGCGTTTATGGCCGAGGCGTTCGGATCAATGAGAGAAGTGAAGTTTTCATACGGAATGGCGCCTTATCCCAAGTATGACAACGAGCAGGACAGCTATTATACTCTTATTCAGGACGGCGTTACAGAGACTTATCTTCCGAAGACAATGCCCGAAGCGGACGAAGATTTTGTCGGAATTATTCTCGAAGCCTGCGCGAAGTACACGAGAGAATTTGTTATCCCTGTATATTATGACGACGCTCTGAAAAACAGGTATTCCGAGGATCCCGCAACCGCAGAAATGGTCGATCTTATAAACTCCGTATCGCGCTTTGACATGTCAATTATCTTTGGCACCGACCCCGGTCTTTACTATGCGTTTGGGCAGGCGCTCAAGGAAGGTACGCCTCTTGTAAGAAAGCAGGCTGTCGTCGGAAAGCAGATGGAAAGAAAAATGAAGAAAATTTATCCCTTGTACGATTGATTTCAGCCGAAGAAGATAATCTGAGTACAAAACAATGTCTGAAAATAAACATAATAATTTTTAAATGAATATGCCGCGGATTTTTCCCGAAAGAGAAGATTCCGCGGCTTTCTTTCGGAGGCAGGGTTGTATTTCAAAAGGAGCCTTAATCCAAAAGTTTGGTTTTTATGAGATAATTAATAACTCATTAACAATATGTCAATATTTATCTAACATATTTTATGAAAAAAGATGTACAATAATATTATAAACCAAGGGGAAGGTTTTGTTTATATATAAACGTCTTCCCGTGTTTTTATTTCAAATTTTATAAAACCGATGCGCAAGACAGAAAGGAATCATTATGAGAAGTTTAGTTAAGATTATCTCCGTGCTGCTCATGTTTTCCATGCTGATAAGCATAGTTTCATGCGCGAAATCCGGAAAGGACGCTGAGACGACTCCTCAGCAGACAGAAGAACCTGATGATAAATACGATCCTTTTGAACATCTGCCGGACACAACCTTCAACGACAGATCTTTCCGTATCGCAGGTTCATACGGCAGAAATTATACAATTAAGGAAACAGCGGCAAAAGAGATACTCAGCGCAGCCGAGTACAAACGCAACTTGGCGATTTCCGAAAGATTTAAAGTTAAGTTTAAATCCGTAGACGCAAGCGTCGACGTTTTCGTAAAGAACACGCTTGCAGACTATCACTATACCGAAGTCGGATGCGCGATGGTATGGGTATACGGTCCGGCGCTTATGGGCGGCGCTCTCCGCGATATCCGCCCGCTTGAATACATATCGTTTGACGCGGACTGGTGGTATCCCGAGATAAACGAATCTCAGACGTTTTTTGGAAAAACGCTTGCTATTTCAGGCGATATGGACGCAGGTCTTATCCAATCCATGGCGGTTGTCTTTTTCAACATGGAATTGATTAAGGACTACGGCCTGACATCCGACATGATATACGACGTTGTAAACGAAGGCGGCTGGTCTCTCGACTATATTTCGGAAATTATTAAGCCGATGTATAAGGACTTTGACCAGGACGGTATGCGCAGTGCCGGAGATTTCTACGGTTTTGTCTGCGCGCATAATATGTCTCTCGATCCGTGGCCGGTTGCCGGCGGAAGCAGAGTTTCGTACAAGAATTCCGACGACGAGCTTGAGGTTGTTCTCGCAAGCGACAGAAACCAGGCAATCCTTGACAAGCTGAAAAACATATTTACGACAAACAGCGGCTCTTTCTTCTTTAACGACGAAACCGGAATGCCCGGAGGCTCCATATTCTTTGATCAGAGACTCGTGTTCTATCCTTCATATATGGAGGAGGCGTTCAACAAAATGAGAGAAGTGAAGTTCTCATACGGCATGGTCCCTTATCCCAAGTACGATGACGAACAGGACAGCTATTATACTCTTA
>JAQXSY010000180.1 GCA_029219205.1 Bacillota bacterium
AAGCCATTCTTGTCAAGCTTATGGCATAAAAAGTATAAGCCGCGCGGATACCGTTTAAACGGTATCCGCATTTTTTTGTTGATTTTTATTTTATTATATGATATACTGTAAAAAAAAATTTTGGTGTAATTATGAAAAACGCCGAAACAAAAGAAAAATATGAGCATTTTCTGTTTGCTGTATCTGCAGTATCTATGTTTGCAGTAAACGGTTTTTGCTTCTTTTTATCAATTTTTATTTATCCGCCGTTTTCGTTTTTTTTCAGACTCGGCGGAGCATCTGCCGAAAATTTAATTATTTTTTTTACATTTCCGGTATGCGTTTCAATCTTGGCTTTTATTTTAAGCGGTCTGCGTGACAAGCGAATTTCTTTTTATACAACCATATTATCATTACTGTGCGCCGTCTGCTCTTTATTTGCCTGTTTTTTGACCCATCGCGGAACGTTTGACGATCAAAATCACGCAATTTATATTTTCTCATCTGCTTTTATAACGGTTTTTCCTTTACTTGCATTTTCATTTTTAAGGAATATTTTTAAATCAGCGCGAAAATTAAAGCGCTGTTCCGTAATTTTTTTTGTGTTTGCGGTACCGGCGGTAGTTATAAGCACAGTTCTGGTTGTATTTTCGTTTTCGACGGTAATTATCCGGTCAGTCGCTTTTTTGTATCTGCTTCCATTTGCGTCTCTGTCCGGTTCGATAATGTTTGCAGCGCTCCCGTCTGGCGCTCCGTTTTTTGTCAGAATTGCGCTTGGAATATATCCTTTTCAATTTCCTTTTTATGTTATCATACGATGTCAAAGTAATTCGGCTGCGCTTAGTTCTGCCGCTTTTGTGTCAATCGGCGCATCCGTCCTGCTTGCCGCATCAGTAATTATTATAATCTTATTTTTTCATAAAGGAGAAAAAAGTATGTCAAATTCAGTTATATCGGGTCTTGGCTTTCATCATATCGGACTGAAAGTTAAGGATTTTGAAAAGTCCTATGATTTCTATGTAAACGGACTCGGAATGAAGCCGTATATTACATGGGGAGAAGGAAACAGCAGAATTCAGATGCTTGACATAGGAAACGGCGACATTCTTGAGCTTTTTGCAGGCGGCTCCGAAGAGCTTGACCGTGAAAATGTTTGGCAGCATCTCGCTCTTTGCGTTGACGACGTCGACGCCGCATTCAATGCAGCTCTCAAAGCAGGCGCTGTTTCTCACATTGAGCCGAAAACCGTAGTTTTCAACTCAACTCCGAAAAACGCTACCGCGCGTCTTGCATTTGTAAGAGGTCTTGACAACGAACAGATTGAATTTTTTAAGTTAATTTCGGAGGAATAAAATCCATAATGATCGCCAATCTTGTAACAGTTAAGATTAAACCGGAATTTATTGATCTCTTCCTCGAAGTTACACTCAATAATCATAAGAATTCCAGACTTGAGGCAGGCAATATTCGTTTTGATGTTCTGAGATCAAACGACGACCCATTTCACTTTACTCTATACGAGGTTTTTGCCGACAAACAGGCCATTGAGTATCACAAAACCACCGAACATTATAAAAAATGGGCGGAAGCAATGGAAAAATGTATGGCAGAGCCCCGCACAAAAATATCAAACACACCTGTCGCATTCGATTAAAAAAAGCGTACAAGCGAATTTATTGCTTGTACGCTTTTTATTTTATTCATCAGTTTTTTCTTTAACTTTTGCGATAATTTTTTTAACAAGTTTGTTTATAAAGTCGAGTGAACGAGTAACCACGTTTATTGCAGGATATATCAGAAGCAGAAAAACAATGGCGACAAGTACGCTTCCGAGACTAAGCGGACAAAGTTCAAAGAAATCATGCATTAAAAACAGAGATAGAACAAATAATCCGCCCATACTGCCCCAAAGGATCCATTTCCACCAGCAAAACGGTTTACATACACGGTACAACAGCACCCAACCGACAATTCCGAACAGCACCACCGCAACGGTTGAGGTCTGCGCATAAGGAATGTCAAACGCAAATCCGAAGAGTAAAACTCCGGTTACAACAAATATATCGGTAAGTGCCGCAGGAAACGCGCGGTAAATCACATTAGTAAGGAACTTGCCGGTAACTTTATTTTTGTTCGGTGCAAGCGCAAGGAAAAATGACGGTATGCCGATCATCATCATATTTACAAGAGAAAGCTGCGAGGGTGTAAACGGATACGCAAACGGAATAAAAATCGCTGCAAACGCCATAACAAATGAGAATATATTTTTTACAAGAAACAGCGCAGCCGATCTCTCAATGTTGTTTATAACGCGTCTGCCTTCCGACACAACCGCCGGCATTGCAGAAAAATTCGAATCAAGAAGCACAAGGTCAGAAACATTGCATGCTGCGTCGCTTCCCGAAGCCATCGCAACGCTGCAGTCCGAATCCTTCAATGCAAGAACATCGTTTACTCCGTCTCCGGTCATTGCAACCGTATGTCCCGCCTTCTTCAGGGCGCGTACAAACTGGCGCTTCTGGTCGGGAGTCACTCTGCCGAAAACATTGTATTCAAGAATCGCTTTTGAGGCTTTTTCATATGTGTCGAGTTTGGATGCGTCTATATATTTTTCTGCTCCCAAAACTCCGGCTTGCCTTGCCGTCTCGGAAACCGTAAGAGGGTTGTCTCCGGATATGACCTTTACCGTTACGCCTTGCTTGGCAAAATAATCAAAGGTTGCCCTTGCTTCCGGACGAATACGGTTAAGCAGCGTTACAAGCGCAATAGGCTTGACAAACGCCGGATCAAGAGTTCCTCCGTTGAATATATCCGCTTGCGACAAATATTCAGCATTATATCCTGCAAGCAAAAGAACACGTTCTCCTCTTGATGAACGGCTTTCAATCACTTGCATCCAGTTCTGGTAGTAGTTTTTTAAAATAAATTCCGGAGCTCCCAAAACAAACCCGCCGGCTTGACTGAACGAGACCGCGCTGTATTTTGTTGACGACGAAAATCCGATAACGGACAACGGTATCCTTCTCTGCCCTTCCGTTCCTTCAAATCGTTCTTTCAGCGATGTCATTGTTGCATTGTCAGAATTCATTGCGGAAGTGAAGTCTGCAATTATTTTTTCAATCATCGTAGTATCATACTTTTCTTTGTCGAGCGGAACGACTTCCTTAACTTCCATCTTATCCTCGGTAATCGTTCCGGTTTTATCAACGCAAAGCACATCTACTCTTGCCAACGCCTCGATACATTTCAGATCATGAACCAAAGTTCTTTTTTTGGCAAGCCGCATAACGCTCGCCGCCAGCGCGACGCTCGTCAGGAGATACAACCCCTCCGGTATCATTCCAATCATTGCCGCCGCAGTACTCTCAACCGCCTGTTTGCTGTCAAGACCCATGTGCTGCGTCTGATTTAAGAACATAATAACGCCAAACGGAATGATGATTATTCCGATTATCTTGACAAGCAGTGTAAGCGAACGCATCATTCCGGGATGCTGTTTCTTTTTGATTTTTTTTGCATCAAGTGAAAGTTTTGACGCAAACGAATCCTTGCCCACTCTCTCAACTCTCGCGCGGCATTTTCCCGAGATTATAAAGCTTCCGGAAAGAAGCTGATCGCCCGCATGTTTTGCAATTTCGTCCGATTCTCCCGTGACAAGAGACTCGTTAACCTGCACGTCCCCGAAAACAACTACCGCATCTGCGTAAATCTGCTGACCGGAAGAAAAAATAACAATATCGTCAACAACAATATCTTCAGAGTTAATAATGCTTTCGGCGCCGTTTCGTACAACGGATGCCTGCGGCGCAGTCACAAGATTAAGCTTATCAAGCGTTAATTTTGAGTTTATCTCCTGTACTGTACCAATAATTATATTTGCGATTATAACCACAAGAAACGTCAGGTTGTTGAAAGAACGCTCGATAATCAACGCTGCGGCAATTATTGCAAACAAAAGGTTATAATAAGTAAGCAGATTTCCGAGTATTATCATCGGAATAGACTTCGTGCCGGTTTTAATCGTTTTGTTGCTCATCCCTGCTTCAACACGGACGGCAACCTGTTCGTCGGTTAAACCGAAATCCTGTGAGGTTTCGATTCTCTCAACCTCTTCTGGCAAAACATTTGGTTTTTTTCTGCTTTTATTCTTAACAATTTCTGTTTTATTCATGAAGTCTGTCCTTTATAAAAATTTTCCAATTTATTTTACCATTATATTCGGAAAAATCAATTCTTTTTTTTATCCTTTATGTGAATATTATTAGAATGAAAGTAAAAACTAATGAATGAGCATATTTTATCACTGAAAGGATTGATTTTTTGAACAATAATGAATCAGCCCGCAATAAAGCATATAAAGCATACGCGGAAGGCAGGGCAAAAAAATCGAATCTCTTAAAAGACTGCCTAAAGGCATTTCTTGTCGGAGGACTCATCTGTGCATTTGCCCAAGTTCTTTTTGAATTGTATTCGATGTCGTCTTTGCATACAGACGATGTTAAGCTTCTGGTTTCCGTTTCACTGATTTTCCTCACCGCATTGTTCACTGGCATAGGAATTTTTGATAATATTGCAAAATTTGCCGGCGCCGGAACACTCGTTCCGATAACCGGATTTGCAAACGCCGTTGTCTCGCCTGCGATTGATACAAAAGCAGAAGGGCTTGTTCTCGGTCTCGGGGCGAAAATATTTACAATAGCCGGCCCTGTTATTTTATACGGAACGCTTGCCTCAGTACTTTACGGAATTATTTACTTCTTTGTTTCCGGAGAAATTAAATGAGCGGGATAATCAAATTCAAGAACGCACCGGTATTCATTTCATCCGCCGCTGTTGTCGGGAAAAAAGAGCACGACGGACCTCTTGGCGGTCTGTTTGATCTCCACGACAGCAGCGACTCATTCGGCATGAAGACATGGGAGCAGGCGGAAGGAGAGATGCAGCGGCTTGCATTTAATACTGCCGCTGCAAAAGCCGGTTTCAACTATACTCAGCTCGACGCGCTTTTTGCCGGAGATCTGATAAATCAATGTACAAGCTCGTCGTACGGCCTGGTCGATTACGATATTCCGTTTTTCGGAATATACGGCGCATGCTCAACCGGTGCGGAAGGGCTTATTCTCGCTTCGCTTGCAATGAATGCAGGCGCTTACCAGACAACCGCCGTCATAACATCGTCGCACAACTGTTCCGCTGAGCGTCAGTTTCGTTTTCCGATCGAATACGGCGGACAACGTACTCCGACTTCGCAGTGGACCGTTACTGCGGCGGCGGCTTTCATTATCGGCACAAACAGTTCGGTTTCCGCACCGTATATTACTGAAGCGCTTCCGGGAAGAAGCATTGACTATGGTATAAAAGACGCAAATAATATGGGCGCGGCAATGGCTCCGGCGGCCGTAGATACGCTTAAGCGATATTTTGAAGAATCGGGTTTCCGTCCGGAAAACTTCGACGCCATTTTTACCGGGGATCTCGGAGCCGAGGGACATTCAATCGTGTGCGATTTAATGAGTAAACACGGTTACGATATGGGCGAAAACTATTTTGACTGCGGACTGCTTATGTACGACAATGAAAAGCAGGACATGCACGCCGGTGGATCGGGATGTGGATGCAGTACTTCGGTTCTTTCGGCAAAACTGCTTCCGGAGCTGACAAAAGGAACGTACCGTGATATAATCTGGATTGGAACAGGCGCTCTGCTCAGTCCAATGATCGTTCAGCAAGGAAAAAGTATTCCCGGAATCGCACATCTTCTTCGCATAACAAAAGAGCGTATGCTTTAACGGAGGAGTTTTATATATGGTTGATTTTATATGCGCGCTTCTGCGTGCGTTTGTTATCGGCGGAGCATTCTGTGTAATCGCTCAGATACTGATTGATCTGACAAAGCTTACGCCTGCGCGGATTCTTGTTTCATACGTCGTTGCCGGCGTAATACTTGGTGCAGTCGGTCTGTATAAGCCGATTTTGGATTTTGCCGGATGCGGAGCTTCGGTTCCGCTGACAGGTTTTGGATATTTGCTTGCGGAGGGCGTCAAAAAAGCCGTACAGAACGAAGGAATTATCGGAGCACTTATGGGCGGACTTACAGCAACGTCCGGCGGAATCACTGCTGCGTTGACCTTTGGCTGGATTGCTGCGATGATATTCAGAGGAAGACCAAAATAAAAGTTTATTTTTTTATCCGAAAAATACTCAGAATGAGCGGAATTCTGAGTATTTTCATTTTAAGAATAATTATACTCTCTTGCCATAAAACATTGCTTTTCATTATTTTTTATGTTATAATTGACACAATTAAAGCAATTACGGGGTGTAAAATGTACGGCGAAGAATATATTAAAAATATCACTGAATGTATAAACAAGTCATGGATTACTCAGAAAGAAAAAATTGAGAACGCTGCACGTTTAGTCGCCGAAGCGATCAAAAGAAAATCAAACGTATATGTTTTCGGATGTTCTCATGCCGGAATACTTGCCGAAGAAGTTTTTTACAGAACAGGCGGGCTTGCAGTTATAAATCCGATTTTTTTCCCGGGATTTATGCTAAACACCAAGCCAATAACGATGACAAGCCAGCTTGAGCGGCTTCCCGGTCTTGCCTCAATTATTCTTAAACAAAACAACCTGAAAAAAGACGATGTCCTTATCATTCATTCCGTATCCGGAAGAAATACCGTTCCGGTTGAAATGGCCGTTTTGGCAAAAGAACTCGGAATTCACACTGCTGCAATAACAAACATCAACTATTCGCGTTCTGTCGAATCGAGAAG
Organism: Bacillota bacterium; assembly: GCA_029219205.1. Lineage (GTDB taxonomy): Bacteria > Bacillota > Clostridia > Oscillospirales > CAG-272 > SUG1495. Next base: position 6,761 of record JAQXSY010000180.1, read on the forward strand.
TCCGGACGGGAAACGGCTTTTTGAAGTCTGCGATATTGTAATCGATAACTGCGGTGAAATCGGAGACGCTTGTATAAAGCTTGAAGGACTTGAAGAAAAAATAGGTCCGACGTCAACTGCTGTGGGCACGGCGCTGATAAACGCGCTTGTTATTGAAGCTGTTGAATTGCTTATATCCGACGGAATAGTTCCTCCTGTATTTATGAGCGCAAATCTCAACGGAGGAGACGAGCATAACGCGCTTATCTTCAATGAATATAAAGACAATATTTTCTATATGTGAGGATAAAAATGATATACAACATTGCGGTTGACAGCGGAGGAACAAAGGTACTTGCGCTGCTTTACGATGAAAATTATAATCTTCTAAAGACCGTACGCGTCGGAAGTATGCGAACAAACACCACGTCGAATGAACTGATTGAAAAAAATCTCGATGAACTTGAACAAGGTCTTTTTGGTGACAGCAGTCCGGAAATCGGCTGTTTATCCGGAGCGCTTACCAAAGTACTTGTTGACAGATTGTCGAAAAAATACCGGATAAATAAAATTCTAAATCTTAACGAACTGATTCTTGGAATGAATGCGGCGTTTATATTCGGCGATGGTTTGATGTCTCTGTCGGGAACCGGAGCAACCACATTTGCGAGGATCGGCGGCAAGCCGTACTATCTCGGCGGATACGGCGCTGCGGTTTCTGACGAAGGATCCGGTTATTGGAAAGGCCGGCTCGCCTTCGACGCCGCAATCAAAAGCTTTGAATGCAGGGGAAGAAAAACTCTGATTGAAAAGCTTCTGTGCAATAAGCTCGGCAATAATAATCTGCGCGATGCCGTCATGTCAATATACAGTCAACCCGGTATTTCGCCGGTGGCTTTTGTTGCTTCATGCTCGCCGCTTGTTGATGAAGCGGCTTATATGGGCGATGAAGCCGCGATTGATATTATCGGCGCGGTTGGAGAATCTCTCGGAGATCAGCTTAACGCAATTGTCCGTATGAACGGAATTTCGTCAAACGTGCCCGTAACAGTTTCCGGAAGCGTGTGGAAGGGACATCCGCTTATGTTCACACGTTTTTGTGAAAAAATCAGAGAGGTATCGGAAAAACGTCCGATTGTTATTCCGGAATTTGAGCCAATTATCGGCGCAATAATCGAACATTACAAATCTGAAAACAAAGAATTTGACGATCAGATAAAACAAAGATTTCGTAATGTATATTCAGAATATATTTTTAAAACAAATAATAAAAACAACTGAAAGGAAGGTAATGACTTATGTTAATGGAGAGATACCAGAAAGCCGTCGATGACCTTTTTGAGAAAGTAAGAAAAACTCAGACAGAAAATATTATCAAGGCTGGAAATATGATTGCAGACAGCGTTGCAGCCGGCGGCTGTGTATATTTTAACAAAATATGTCACAGCATTGAAAACGACCTCATTTACAGAGGAGGTGGACCGATATTTTATAAGCATTTTTCTTATAATCTGAATGTTGAAAGAAATGCCCGTAAGCGCGACCGTTCCGATCTCGGTATCGAAACAGAGGGGGCTCAGGCAAGATATGCTATAAATATGTCGGATATGCGTCCGGGTGACGTACTCTTTGTTTCGTCCGTGTCCGGAAGGACTGCGTCTGTTGTCGAGCTTGCATATGAGGCAGTTAAATTCGGCATAAACGTAATTGCCTTCACCAGTATGGAATATGCAGTTCAAGTCGAACCTGTCCACTCTTCCGGTAAAAAGCTTTACGAAATTGCAACGCTTACAATAGACAACTGCGCGCCTGCCGCGGAAGCCATGCTTGACGTAGATGGAATCGAAGCACGCTTCGGAGCGGCATCCGGCATCGCATCAGACTATATTCTCTGGAACATTACTTCTGTCGCGGTTGAAAAGCTTCTTGAAAAAGGCATTACTCCGGGCATACTCAAGAGCGCAAACTTCCCCGGTGGAAACGATTACAACAAAACGGTAATTGAACCCAACTACGATCAATTCGGATGGTAAAAACTGAAGAAAGAATAAGAGGATGAGGAATGAACATCGAGAGAATACTTGAAGACATAAAATCCGACCGTGTTAAAAAGGTTATACTGGATTCAGATACATATAACGAGATGGACGACCAATACGCCGTCGCATATGCGCTCGGTTCAAAAAAAATTGATCTTATTGCCCTCACGGCTGCTCCGTTTAAAAACGAACGCTCTGAAAGCTTTGCTGACGGCATGAAAAAAAGCTATAATGAAATTTTAAGAATTCTTAAAACCACCGGAAAGACAGGCTGCTGCCCGGTCTTTGAAGGCTCCGAAAGGATCATAAGCAGCTCTCCGGATTTATCTCCGGTAGACAGTCCGGCGGCAAGAAACATAATTAAAGCCGCGCTCGAATCGGATGAAATTATCTACGTGCTTGCAACCGGGTGCTGCACAAATGTCGCTTCCGCAATAATGCTTGAGCCTGCAATAAAAGACAAAATATGCGTTGTATGGCTCGGTACGAACGATTTTGGGTTGGACGTGCGTGAATTCAATATTGCACAGGACTACCGTGCCGGACAGATACTGATAAATTCAGGCGTTAACCTTGTGTTGCTCCCGGTAAACGCGCCCGGTGAACGAGGCACAAAAACTCTTTTGGCAAAACGCGACATTTTCAATGCAATAAAAAACAACAGCAACGCATGCGTTTTTTTCCGAGATACCCTGCCTGCTGAATTTGATTACGACCCCTGGCCCAGAGTAATCTGGGATATCGCTGCGCCCGCGCTTCTTACAAATCCGTCTGCTTTCGAACTCGAAATCATTCCTGCTCCGGTTTTCACAGACGAATATCGCCATGCTTTTGACGCGACAAGGCATAAGATTATTTATATGAATAAGCTCGATCCGTCTGCGGTTTTTGCCGGACTTTTCGAAACGATAAACAGCCTCTGATTTGATTAATTCTTCTCTGCTTTTCTAACTGATAAACACCGGATGAAAAAATCATCCGGTGTTTTGTTTTATTTATCAAGTAACTTTTTGTCTATTGCGCGTGCCGCTTCACGTCCGGCGCCCATCGCCAGTATAACCGTCGCAGCTCCCGTAACAGCGTCTCCGCCTGCAAAAACAAACTCTCTTGTCGTTGTAACGCCGTCTTCCTTTGTACAAATACAACCGTGACTATCGGTTTCTAAGCCTTCCGTCGTCATTCTAATAAGGGGATTCGGAGATGTTCCGACTGCAATAACCACTGTATCGACTTCAATATCAAACTCTGAGCCCTTAATTTCGTACGGCTTGCGTCTGCCTGATGAATCCGGTTCGCCAAGCCCCATTTTTATGCAGGTGATAGATTTTACATAACCGTTTTCATCGGCATTTATAGCCGTAGGATTTGAAAGAAGTCTGAAATCAACGCCTTCTTCCTTCGCGTGATGAACTTCTTCGAGCCTTGCGGGAAGCTCTTCTTCTCCTCTTCGATAAACGATATAAACATTTTCCGCACCGAGTCTGAGCGCACATCTCGCCGCATCCATTGCAACGTTTCCGCCGCCGACAACCGCAACATTTTTAGGCTGTCTTATAGGAGTATCATAATCGTCACGGTAAGCCTTCATAAGATTAATGCGCGTCAGAAACTCATTTGCGGAATAAACGCCGTTGCTCCCTTCTCCGGGAATGTTCATAAATCTCGGCAATCCCGCTCCGCTTCCGACAAAAACCGCATTGCATCCCTCCGCAAACAGATCGTCGATAGTGAGAGTTCTTCCGACAACTGTATCGAGCATAATCTCAACTCCGAGATTTTTCAATGAGTCGGTTTCTTTTTTGACAATCGCTTTTGGAAGTCTGAATTCCGGTATTCCGTATGCAAGAACTCCGCCCGCAGTATGAAGCGCTTCATATATCTTCACCCTGTATCCCTTACGCGCAAGCTCTGCTGCGCAAGTTAGACCTGCGGGACCGGATCCGACAACCGCAACATTCAGACCGTTCGGCTCGATATCCGTTTTTTCCTCGCAGCATCCGTTTTCAGATGCATAATCCGCACAAAATCTTTCAAGTCTGCCTATGGCAACGCTCTCTCCTTTTTGTCCGCGTATGCATTTGCTTTCGCACTGTCTCTCCTGCGGACAAACTCTGCCGCATATCGCCGGAAGCGCGTTTGTGTATTTAATAACTTTGTAACCTTCCGAAAAATCTCCGTTTGCAACATGAGAAATGAATTGCGGTATCCTTACTCCAACCGGACATCCGGACATACAAGGACTGTTCTTGCAATTCAGACAACGCTGAGCCTCAGTTATTGCCTCCTCGGCGGTGTAGCCCAAAGCGACTTCATTCCAGTTGTGCCTTCTTATTTCCGGAGCCTGTTCAGGCATTTTTACCTTCTCTTTTTGCATATTAGCCATTATGGTTCGCCTCCCTGAACAACCTGCATTTGTGTTCCTCTTGTTCGCGATAGCTTCTGTTTCTTCGTATCAGTTCGTCAAAATCAACCTCGTGCCCGTCAAAATCCGGACCGTCAACACATGCAAACTTTAGTTTGCCGCCGACAGTCACACGGCAGCCGCCGCACATTCCCGTACCGTCTATCATTATGGGATTCAGACTGACAATGGTTTTTATATTGTACTCTTTTGTTAACGCGCAGACAAATTTCATCATAATCGGAGGACCGATTGCAATGACAAGATCGTAGTCCGCCCCATCTTCTATAAGCTTTTTCAGCCCTTCGGTTACAAGACCCTTGTTTCCGTTTGAGCCGTCGTCCGTCATAATGACAAGCCGGTCGGAAGCCTGAGTCATTTCGTCTTTGAGAATAATCAGCCCCTCGTTTCTGAAACCGGCAATAATATCAACTTTCGTTCCAAGTGATTTCAGATACTTTGCCTGAGGATAACATATGGCGCATCCAAGACCTCCCGCAACAACGGCGGCTTTTTTGTACCCGGACAGCTCTGATGCGTTACCCAGGGGGCCGGTTACGTCGAGAATGTCATCGCCGACTTCAAGTTTCGCGAGTTTCATAGTTGTCAGTCCGACAATTTGGAATATGAGTGCAATCGTGCCGTCAGGCGAGCCGAAATCAGCGAGAGTAAACGGAACTCTTTCACCTGTCTCCTCCAGCCTAATTATTACAAACTGTCCCGGTTTTCCCTTTGCGGCGATAAGCGGTGCTTTAATTCTTATGTAAACCGTATTTTCGTTCAGCACCTTTTTCTCGGTTATCGGATACATTAAATATACCTTGCCTTTCGGAAATAATATTTATAATATTTTAATACATTAATTAGTTTTCAACAAGTGTGTAATAATACACAATTTCTGAACCGTAATAGTATGTTTTTATAATAGTTGCATAGTCGTAACCCAGATCGGCAAGATCCTTAATACCCCATTGGCTCAAACCAACGCCATGCCCCCAGCCGCGTCCTTCAAAAACAAAATCTCCGGCATTGCCTTCGAGCGTTATCTCTCTTGTTTTGGTCACAACTTTTAAATTTGACAGATCGGGAAGTTCAAGTTTTTCCGCTTCGGTCTTTTCGGGCTCAATTCTTGCAGACACAATCCCGCCGGCGGTTATTACAGATAAATCGGCAGGCAAATCAAGCTTGTATTCGCCGGTTGCGGTTAAAACTCCCACTGTCGTCTCCGTCTGTTCCTCGGAGGCAGATTCGTCAAGCTCCGCTTTTTTCTTTAGAAACTCATCAAAGCCTTCATAAGTATAATCGGTAACCGAGACAGTTTCTCCCGCTTTTCCGACAACAAAATTCGCGCTTTTCAGATACGGGGATAAAGCAATTCTGATCCTGTCAGAGCGTGTTATTGTTATTTCGTTGTTATAAACATCCGTAAATGTTATTGAATATACATATGAAGAATTTTTACAGAGACTGTTTATTTTTACCGACTGAATGTCTCCTTTTATAGCCGTGTAACCGTTTGTAACCAAAGTTTTGGCAAGCGCTTTCGGACTTATACTTATGCTCCATTTGCCGTTTCCGTATTCTTCATATTTTTCCCATGGAGTCGGTATAGCTCTGAGAAACGGATTTGATTCTTCGGTTGAACCCCAAGCGTCGGCAGCGCTTACGGTCGATCCTCCTACGCTTGAAGAATAGCATGAAGGTATTATCTTCCCGTTATATGAAAGAACCTCTCCGCTTGTTGCCTTTATATTCTCCCGAACTTGTTCGGTCGTTCTTCCGCAGCCTCTGTATACCTGACAGCATATCGTGTTACACATATCAAAATCCATATTTTCGTGGCGCTGATACTTTGACAAAGCATATGATCTGACAGCTATTGAAAAAGCCTTCTGGGCTTCGTCGTGCCATAATACACCTATCTCGTAAGGCAGTACGCCTGCAATATATTCGTCAATCGGTATAATGTTTGTTACGGCAACGCCGTCCGTGCTGTCGGTTTTATATCTGCTGAACCTGAAAATTCCAAGATAAATGTTTTCCGCCGGAGTTTTTATGTATGAATACCCGCTTCCGGACTGAACGGCGCATAAAGCGAGACCGGTGTTTCTCTCTTCGGAATCATATTCAAATACAATGTTGTTTGTTTCCGGATTTATGGCTGAAACGGCAGTATACGTCGGTTCTGCAATTTCGATATTTTCAATTATGGACGCCATTTCATCCCGGGCTGCTTTGGCTGCTGATTTTGTGGAATAACTTCCGAACCTGATTTTTATTTCACCTTTTATATACGCCGGAAAAATCGGAATATTTTTATCTTTTAGCAAAGTCTTCAAAGCCGTAATCGCATCCGAAAAATTTTCGGCATCCGACGAAATCTGTAAATGATATCCGCCTATATCGGCATTATCGTCGGTGGCTTTTGAAATTGTATGGTCAGAATTAATCAGATTAGCATCGCAGGTTACCGACAAAATGCTGTCGGTAACCTGCCAAAGCTTCTTATAATTATTATCTGAGTCAACAAAGCCAATTTCAAAACCGTTTTCCGCTTGAACCTTAAAACCGACAGTAACCTTGCTGCCGTACATAAGTCCGACACGAATAACCAAATCTTTTTCGTAAAGCGGTGTCGATTCATCGGCACGTGCGTTTATAAAAGTGAACGCTATAACGTAATAAAATGAACCGAGCAGCATCAGCGCCGCAAGAAACAGCAAAAAAACTCTTGTTATCAGTTTTGTCGTTTTTTCTTTATTAGTATGTTTCAATTTGGTAATCTCCTCTTACCATGAAGTACGCGTCGCCGGAGGTAACTGCAAATCCACGGCCGTCAGCTCTTGGAATAATCACATAATGGTCGCGCGGAAGATCTTCTCCGTCAAGAATGCGCTTCGCGCCGGTCAGATCGTTCAAACCTATTCCGGCATTAATGTTTTCCTGAGACGTAATAATTACCGTTGCGGAACCTGCCGTCATAACAACTTCGCATGAGCTTTTGGCCATAAATATCTGTCCGCCCTTGAGATGAACGGCTTCGTACAAAGAATTATTTCCGGTGATTCCGGATGTAAGAATGGGATAATCCGCCAACAATTTGGAAAGTATGCTTTCATAAGCTTCGTCTATTATCTGAGGCTTAAGTACTTCATTTACATAACTCAACGAAACAAGCGGATCTGTCTCGGAGTTATATCCCGATCCGTTTGCAGAAATCGTTATGGTAAGAAGAATCACTGAAAAAGCCGCGAAAGTAAGCATTTTTTTGAGATTTTTCAATTTTCTTGCCCTCCGAAGGATAAAACTATAATAATTATAGCATTTTCCTTCACACTTCGCAACCTAAGAAAGCTCGAATTATTATAAAATTTACATTTTTAGCCCTTATTTTTCCTCTAATAGATTAATTTGATTTTTTGAAATATCATATTCATCAAGAAGAACGCCTGTTGCCGGAATCTTTATTTTTTTGTATTTTTGCGGATTTGCGAATATGCTGGATTCCTCCGGAGAAGCATATACAACTTTTGCATTGTTCTTCAAGTTAATAAGAACAGAGCCCTGGGACGAGCGGGTTGTTTTAATCGGCACAAGATCCGAGCTGATCGTTACCGCCCTGTTCTGATTTGTCGCAATAATTATGCTGCACGGCGATTCTATGCAAAAGGCGCATACTATCGGTGAGTTTTCGGAATACGCGCCTGTCAGCTTTCTGCGGTTATTTTTCGTTTGATATGCTGTTATCGGAATTTTTACGCCGCGGCCGTCTTCAAAAATAAAGACCATATACGTATTTTCATCATATGCGCTTAAGCATTTCATGAAAATCACTCGCTCGCCTTCGTCAAATCCCAGTTTTGCCGGAATAAACTCGCCGAGCAGAGATGATTTTACAGGCTCAAATTCGCTGACCCTTGTCTTATACACCTGCGCTCTGTCTGAGAAGAAAATAAGCTCGCTGCTGTTTTTAACTTCGTCCGAAACAACGACTTCATCGCCTTCCTTAAGCTTCTGATCGTCGCTTCCGCGCAGCGACTGGAGAGTAATCTTTTTGAAATACCCTTCTTTTGTCATAATAATATGAACATTATAATCTTCTTCTTCAGCGTCGTCGTCGGCATCATCAATCTCATCTTCATAGAGAAGCTGGGACAGACGCGGTTTTGCGTATTTTTCCTTAATTTCTTTAAGCTGCTTTGCAATTATCGAACGTTGTTTTGTTTCGGAAGCAAGCGTTTTTTCAATTTCGTCGATTTCATTCTGAAGCTCCTCAATGTCCTTTATCCGGTTCAAAATATGCTCACGGTTGAGGTTGCGAAGCTTAATTTCGGCAACAAATTCCGCCTGAACCTGGTCAATATCAAACCCCTCCATAAGATTTGGCACAACATCTTTTTCAAGCTTGGTTTCGCGAATGATTTTTATTGCCTTATCAATGTCGAGCAGTATTTTACCCAATCCGAGCAGCAGATGAAGCTTTTCGTTTTTACGTTCAAGGTCAAACTGCAGCTCCCTTTTTACCGAACTCAAACGAAACTTGATCCATTCCAAAAGAATTTCCTTAACGCCGAGCTGTTTCGGAGTCCCGTCGATAAGTATGTTGAAATTACAATCGAAAGTATCTTCAAGAGGGGTTGTCCGGAACAGTTTATTCATCAGTTTATCTGGGTCGGTGCCTCGGCGCAGGTCAATCGCCAACTTGAAACCGTTGAGATCAATTTCGTCTCGTATATCCGTGATCTCTTTTAGCTTTCCCTCTTTTATCAGCTGCATTATCCGTTTTATTATCTGCTCAATCGTCGTTGAATACGGTATCTGCAATACCTCTATACAGTTGTTTTGTTTATCGTAGGTATAGCGCGATCTTATACGTATACCTCCACGCTCGCCTTTGAATATTTCCCGGTATTTATCACGGTTGAAAATTATATTTCCTCCGGTTGAAAAATCGGGAGCGCGAATTATGTCAATAAGCCGGTCTATATCAGTATCCGGATTTTTGAGAAGCTGTATCGTTCCGTCGCATATTTCGGCAAGGTTAAACGAACATATTGAACTTGCCATGCCAACCGCAACTCCGATGTTCGGCGATACCAACACGTTCGGAAAAGCAGTTGGCAAAAGAACCGGCTCCTTCATCGTGTTGTCGTAATTGTCAACAAAATCAACCGTGTCTTTGTCAATTCCACGGAAAATCTCATTGCATATTTCTGCAAGCTTTACTTCCGTATACCTTGGCGCCGCGTATTCAAGCTCGGTGTAGTGCTTTCCGAACGTACCTTTTGAATCAATAAACGGGTGAAGCAGCGTCTCGTTCGCCTTTGTTAAACGAACGAGAGTTTCGTATATCGATGCGTCTCCGTGAGGATTTAGCTTCATGACCTGACCGACTACATTCGCGCTTTTTGTTCTTTCACCGTTCAGCAAACCCATTTTGTACATAGTAAACAAAATCTTCCTGTGAGCGGGCTTAAAGCCGTCTATCTCAGGAATTGCTCTTGATACTATTACGCTCATAACGTAAGGCATATAATTTTTTTCGATTGTTTCGGTTATAGGCTGCAAAACTATTTCCGCAGTCTTTGTTTGAACGTCTTTGTTTGCTGATTTTATCTTTTTCGGCATTTTTAACCTCAATATTATAATTTAATTACTTCATACCCGGCGGCTTTTATCAATCTGTTGAACACGGCAAGTCCCATTCCGCTGTGCTCCGGCATTCTCGCGTAAATAATACCGATTTTCTCAAAATCAAATTTTCTAAGGCAGGCAAAAAGTTCATGCGCCTGCTCACGAGAATCTTTTTTTGCTCCGAATGAAAACGCGTGCGGTCTTTTCAGAAGCTCCGCGTCTTCTTCAAAGCACAGGATTCCGCAGTCTGTTTTATCCTTCAAGTACTCGTATACCTTATCGTCGCTGCCGTCAAGAATGACAAGCGGCGCTTTGGGCGCATAGTGTCGGTATTTCATTCCCGGAGCCTGTGGAATTCCGTTGAATTTTTGAGTTACCGCGGGATCTATTTCAACTTTCGTACACAATTCCGACAGCATTTCAACCGTTACGGCTCCGGGTCTTAAAAGAGAAACGCAAAAGTCGTCGTCTATACGTATAACTGTTGATTCGAGTCCGATTTCACAGTCTCCGCCGTCAATAAGCATATCCGCACGTCCCATCAGGTCGAATTCAATATGTGAAAAAGATGTCGGACTGGGCTTCCCCGACAAATTTGCAGAAGGCGCGGCAATCGGCAGACCCGATCTTTCTATCAGTTCATGCGCAATCGGATTTGATGGTATTCTTATCGCAACGCTGTTAAGGCCACCGGTCGTTGTTTTTGGCACAACATCTTTTTTTGGCATAATAACTGTGAGCGGCCCGGGCATAAACCTGTCCGCAAGCTTATAAAA
>JAQXSY010000181.1 GCA_029219205.1 Bacillota bacterium
GCGCGGTATGTTGTCTTTTTCAGACTGAGGCTCTTTTTCGCCGCATGAAGCGGAAAACACCGCAATAATAGTCAACAGCGCTAAAAATGCCGCCGTTAATCTAAGTTTCTTCATATTTTCACCTCACCATATAAGCGGTGACTGTTTTGACAGTCTATCCGTATATTCCGTCCAAAATATCCGGCCGGTCACTTCTTCCATATGTTCGTTTAAGTATTTGCCGGCAATAATTTCCGAAGGCTCCAGACTCAGTCCGAAGTGTGCGGACGGATCCGAGCCGCTGCAGTAGAACTTAAACAGACTGTAAATATATTCCCATGCATCTCCGTAATAGCCCTGTATGAATTCCAGAATCCAGCTCTCAATGTCTTCGAGAAACTCCTTGTTCTTTTCGCACAAGCTGTCTCGCAGACTGTGATTGAAGCATCACTCGATCGAACAAATCTGCACAACGACGTTGTCGCGCGGCTTTGTTTGCTCCGGAGGCTTTCTGATATACTGATACGCAAAAGTATGTATCATAAGGTTCGGATAATCCTTTTCGAAATGCTCCGACACCTTGTTTACAAAGCGTATCATAGAGCCGAACGGGCTGTACTCCTCTTCGTCCGCCGCCGCGCTCTGCATCAACACGCAATCAGCGCACAGATAATACTTTTTTTCACATTTTTCAGCACCATGCCTGAGGACTCTGCTCGAACATTCCCTCGCTGACTTTAATTTCGTTCCACTCTCTGATTTTTATCCCGTATCTTATCATTGCCCTGACAAGTCTTTCGGCTTCGGCACGGTATTCGCTCATGCGCTTTTCGTACTCGGCAGGATTGCTTTCCGCAAGCGCGGCAATATCTCCGTGCTTAAGGCAAAGTCTTACATAATCAAACTGAACTTCCGTACGTCCGATATGCGACAGCAGCTTTTCGTCTTCGCCCGCGGCTTCACGCGCCTTTCTGAAGAGTTCCGCCGCCGCTTTTTCGCCTGCCTGGAACTTTTCCTTTGAAAAAACATTGTCTGGCGAGCTGAATATTCTCGAGTGCATACCCTTGCCGCATTCGGTTATGAATTTGGCGTATTCGTACATATATTTCCATGCATCTCCGTAATATCCGCGACAGAATCCGACGATGCAGTCTTCAACCTCGGCGTCGCTCATATCCGGATTCCAGAGCATTTTTGCAATCAGATATGCGTTGAGCACAGACAGACCTGCGCCGGGGCTCTGATACTCGCCCTGTTCAAACATTCCGGTCACGTTGTGAGCCTTGAAAAAGCGTATGTTGTACGGTATCGTTTCAAGATTCGCCAGCTGGCAGGCGTAATGCGAAAAGTTAACGGTATAGTCCCATATATAGAGGTGATCGCTCAGCTTGCACCAGCCTTCAAGATCCTCAACCAGAGACCTGTTGTTCTCACAGTCGGGATCATTGAGCGGATGGTCGAAGCAGCATTCGATTGTACACAACTGAACCAGTACATTGTCTCTCGGAACAACGTGCTTCGGCGGCTTTCTCGTATACACGTACGCGAACGTGTGTAATTTTACGTTCGGATAATCGTCTTTTATGTCGTCGGCGACCGCGTTTACAAAACGAAGCATAGTTCCGGCATGGCTGCCCTCCTCTTCGTCGATTGCGGCGCATTTTTCACATTTACAGTAATCGGAGTTGTCGTTTTGCGAAACCGAGATAATATTTGCGTCCGGATGCTCCTTTAATATCCCGCGGACGGCTGCGATCGTCTTTTTCAGGACCTCCGGATCGCTCAAACAGGGCTGTCCCTGTCCCCCGATTCCGGTATAGCCTCCGATTGTGTGCGCAAAGGAGCCTGTGAAGCCGAATTCTCCGCCGAAGGCTTCGGAAATACGCCTGTGGCCGTGACAGTTGTTCAATTTGCGTTTAACCGATATTTTTTCCGGGAAATAATCCCACCAGAACGAATCGCGCTGCTCAAATCCCGGCTTCTGACTGTCGTTTATCTCGCCGAGACTGATGCATTCCGACGGATTTATGACCTCGCAGTCCTCGGCAAGGAACATCCATCCTATATACTTTTCAAGAAATTCGTAAACGCCGTAGATCGTGCCGCGCGTGCCGCCGCCGCAGATGACAAGGTCGCCGTTTTCGCAGGTGCGAATCGTGAAGCATTCCGATTCATGCTCCGGCTCATCCGCGTTGCGGAGCGTGTTTCCGACTATGATCTCACGACCGTTTTTGGGCTCAGAGTCTTTTGCCAGCTTTAGCTTTGTCCCGGTTGCCTGTAGAAGATATTTCTGAAGCTCGCGCGCCGCCGTCCTTTCCGCGGGAAGGCAGTTTTCTCCGTAAACAATGGTATATACGGAAACGTCCTCGCCGCAAATCGTCAGTTTTTTTACCGCTTTTCCGTAAAACTCAAGAGCATTATAGCCCAGAAGAGCCGGTTTTGTGTTCTCTGAATGTTGTTTCTGCATTGTTTTTTCTATCCTTTTATATGTAATTTTATTGGACATTTGCAAAAAAATGTGTTATAATAGTTATAGACGCCTTTCAGATGCGTTCTTAAATTTCCGCACCGGAATCGGATATATATATAAAATTTTCATATCTCACAAAACTTTCGTTTTTGTGCTGTTTTGAAACCGGGAATCCGTATGTTAAAGGGGGAATAGGGATTGGGAGTGCCTCATGACGTACAAAATGCTTACTCCGAAACGTCCGTCGCAGTCGACGGCGTGAATTTTAAAGTTATTTTCAGCAAAGATCTGCTCGAAAAGCAGTCCGCTGCCTCTCTTTTGAATATCCTGCACTGCCATATGTACTACGAAGCGTTTTTGGTCATAAAGGGCGGGCTTGCCATTGTAACCGAAAACGACCGGTATGAGGTTCATGAAAATCAAATGGTTCTCATCAGCCCCGATTTGTACCACACAACAGTTCTGCTTGACCCCGACACCGTCCGGCTTTCAATCGGCGTATATATCGACGAGCAGAGCGGCAAGCATACCGAATTTTCAAAACGAATTCAAAAGCTTCTTTCGCTTATGCCGCCGATCGGTCCGGCTCTCGGCCTCGGCAGCGACCTCGACATGATCTACAACAGCGGTGCAAAGCTGTTCTCCGAAACGCCGTTCAGACGGCAAAGCTCTGTTGTTAATTTTGTTTTTTATTTAATAAAATATATCGGAAGTCTTTCATACGACGTATCCGAATCAAGCGAAACGGAATCCCTCAAGCCGAATACAAAAGATTACCGCGAAACCGAGATAGTACGTTATCTTTTCGATCATTTTACCGAGCCTATCTCGCTTAAGGAAATGTCGCGCACGCTTTACATCAGCGAGCAGCATATAAACCGTATGCTGAAGCGTAAATATAACGAAACTTTTTTGCAGCGTCTGACAAGAATGCGTATGGTCCGCGCCGCGCAGCTTCTTAAATCCTCGCAGCTTTCGATCGCCGATATAGCTTACAGCATCGGATATTCGTCAACGCATAATTTTTACACGCACTTCAGAAGGTTCTATGGATGCACTCCGGCAGCATACAAAAAGGAGCACGAAAACAATCAATAGACTGAACCGTAATACCGACAAACGGATGCTTTGAAGCAAGAACAAATCCGAAATCAGCCGCGTATGTGCGTTCGTACCGTGTATTGAGCTCGGGCTCTCAGAACAAAAATCTATAAAAACTGTTTTTTCGAAAAAAAATAACCGGTGCGAATCAAACCAAATAGAGCGTTTCCGTTTTGTCTGATTTTATCGGCATAAAAAAGATATTATTTTTTTCGTTATTACAGGCACAGCCTTATATCCGGCCGTTTTCTGCTTTTTCATTTTTTCTTTTCAGGTTTGGCAGGAATTTTATTTCCCTGCCAAACCTGATTTTTGTATACTCAACAGTTTATGACAAAGGGATCATCTGAATAATGCGTTCTTCTAATTTTTATTAAAATTACTTTCTTTTCTTAGCAACTACAACTGCGGAAACAGAAGCAACTGCAAGAAGAACGAGAGTTATATCCATTGTGGGGGGGTTGACAGGCTCGTCGGGAGTGTCGGGAGTGTCGTCACCTGCACCTGCAGGAGCGCCTACAAGAGTATACTCTGCGTGCTGTCTGACCTGACCTTCTGCAACTGTGGGTCCGAAGAAGAAATTATCGCCAAGTCCGCAAAC
>JAQXSY010000182.1 GCA_029219205.1 Bacillota bacterium
TCTCCGTTAAAAAGATAAATATTGTCTATATATTATATATGAATTGACGAGAAGTGTCAATGTCTTTATGATATTGTAAAAAATAATTGCTATACAAAAACGCACATGAAAATGAAAAAGAGAAGCTTTTCATCAGCGGAAGTTACGGTTAGAAGAGAGGAAAAAAACTATGGTAAAAGTTGGAATGGTCGGTGTCGGTTGTATTTCCGGCATATATTTGAAGAATTTTTTTACGGTTTTTAAGGATGTGGAGCTGGTTGCTGTTTGTGACTTGGTTCGTGAACGTGCAGAAAATGCTCAAAAACTGTACAATATTCCGAAGTTGTATGACACAATGGAGGAAATGTTTGCCGATCCTGAAATACGTCTGATATTGAACTTGACCCGTCCTTATCAGCATTATGCGGTTTCAAAAGCCGCATTACTCGCCGGAAAGCATGTTTACAGCGAAAAACCGCTCGGCGCAGATTTTGAAGAAGGCAAAGAATTGGTCGCCATTGCCAAAGAAAAAGGGCTGTTCCTCGGCGGTGCGCCGGATACGTTTATGGGGGCAGGCATTCAGACCTGCCGTAAGCTGATTGACCAAGGAATTATCGGCAATGTTATAGGCGGCAGGTGTGCTTTGGCATCTCACGGAATGGAATCATGGCATCCCGATCCTGACTTCTTTTATCAAAGAGGAGGCGGCCCGCTTTTTGATATGGGGCCTTACTATCTTACGGCGCTTATCAATTTACTAGGCGGCATAAGTCAGGTTTACGGTTATGCACAGACGTCATATCCCGAAAGGTTGATTACTTCCGCTCCGCACTATGGGGAGATTATAAAGGTCACCATACCAACTCATATCGAAAGTATTTTGACCTTTGACAGCGGTGTCCATGTTTCACTTTTGACCTCCTTTGATATTTACAACTCAAGACAAACCAATATAGAAATTTACGGCACCAAGGGAACGTTATACGTTCCGGATCCGAATAACTTCGGCGGAAACGTGATGGTGAAAGACGGAGACGCAGGAGAAAAGGGCGCTGTTCAATTCTTTGACGGTGAAAATAATAAAATGGTTGAATATCCTTTGGAATTTGACTACGATACAGACTTCCGCTGTCTCGGACTGGATGATATTGCTGTTGCCATAGAAACCGGACGTCCGGGCAGAACAACATTCCGTCAGACCTTCCACGTTTTGGAGGCAATGACGGGAATCCTTCAGAGTGCAAAAACAGGGCTGCCGTATGTGATGACTTCCCACTTTGAGCGTGAAGCGCCGATGGACCCCGCTTTGCCTCACGGAAAGCTGTAAGTTTCAGTCGATAAAAAGAAACAGATAGGTTATGCTGCAGTTCGAATCAAGTTACAGATTTGAAAATCCAAAAATGCAGCTTCAAAATTTTGAAAAACTTCAGAGAAAAACCGGAGAATTTCTCGAAATCTCCGGTTTTTTTGCGGCTGGATCTTTTTTGTTATGTCAGGCGTACCCAAATTTGAACCGCCGAGATATTTAATGCGCAGGTGGCATAATTATCCTTTGGTATTGAGCGGATTAAGACTTTTTAGAAGAGGGTCGGAAAGGTTAAATCCATGTCTGCAAACACACCATATGTTTTAATCAGCCGTATCTTTCCAATAACTTTTTATAGTCTCCCTTATAATAATAACATATCCCGTTTTTGTTTTCACCACATTTATCAAGTCCCAAATGCTCCAAAATGCTTTGCGTTTTATAATTTCTCTTATCTGTAAACGCCTCAACGGAGGTTATTTTTTTCGGAAGCCGCTGAATAAGCCAAGTATAAAACATTCCGAATAATCCACTGCCGTGATACTCTTTTTTTGTTTGCAGTTCTTCCATTTTTAACACATCATCAACGAT
Source organism: Bacillota bacterium (assembly GCA_029219205.1). Lineage (GTDB taxonomy): Bacteria > Bacillota > Clostridia > Oscillospirales > CAG-272 > SUG1495. Next base: position 1,877 of record JAQXSY010000182.1, read on the forward strand.
GCTGTAATGAAAATATCCTATAATTGTCTTATCCGAAATCATTATCACAAGCTGTCTGGCGGGATCTTTCATTTGAGAAATAAAGCAATCTTTCCAAAAACGATAATCGTCTTCGCGCGTACATCCCGTCGGATATTTTAAACCCATATTGCTGTATAAAATTTCAAACAGCTGCGGGAGTATATTTTCAATTTGCTCTTTGTTGAAATGTTCAAAACAGAAATTCACTTTATTCTCTCCTTTGCAATTCTGATAGAGGAATTAAAAAACAATTTTACCACGGAACAACCGTCTGAAATGGTTCCTATCGCAATAATAAGCAATAATAAATCAAAAGCTAATGCAGATATCGCTTTGGAGCGCTTTTTCAAACAAATAAAATCCAATATTGACGTGCCGGATTTTTATGTTTACACAACAAATCGGATGCAAAGCTTTTTACTTGTCCACTGTCTTCCGGTGATCAACACCATACTTGTAAATGAGCCTATGTATTATTTCTTCATCAATTCGAAGAAACTATGATTACGCATATTATCAAACTGCGGCTCATCAAGATATTCTCGGAAATCCCACATCATCGGCGTTCCTTCGTTTCCAAACCATTCACGCGTATCTTCTTCAATATGGTCGAACCAAGGAGCCGTATATTTGTAAACTCCGGGTTTGGAAAAGGCAATTTCATCATATGCTTTGGCATACGATTTCATTTCCGTCAGTAAATCACGAATCGTATCTGCCGAAACATTTTGTTCGTGTTTCAGCACATGATTGATTTTCTTTTTTAGCGCATAATACAAACAGTGATTGAATTCAATGTAGTTCCCGTCGGGGAACATCACACTGACGATGTCTCGCATAATGTCGGTGCATACTGTGGGCATCAACGACAGATCCCAAAGCACACCTTCTATATGACTCTTGATTCGCCTTTGCTTAAACAGAATCAGTTCATCACCTTCCAAAATGTTCTCCAAAACCGCATCGCGTGTAATCATCGCTCTTTCGGGAATCATTTCTGCGTATTTTCTCGCTTCGTCTTTACGGTCCCTCCAACCGAGAAGCTGCGTGATTCCTTGAATGGCGTTTCCTCTGATAACATCATCATTACAGTTTTTTACAACTGCATCAAATAACTTGATGGCTTTTTCCTGTTCCGCTATGTATCTGTCGTTATCTTCATATTCAAAGGAACGGTTGGAAACTACCCACGCAAGATTAATCAGCCATTTCATGTCGCCTGGATATTCCGATACCGCAATCTCACAGATTCTTTGACGCTCTGCAAAATCTTCTGTTTTGAATGTGTGATCGTAAGCCTGTTTGAGTTCGTCGTATCTTTTGTCTGCCTCGACATCGTTGACACCGAGAAGTTCGTCAGCAGAGATGTGAAAGATTCTGGTGATCGGAATAATCAAAGACAAATCGGGGCTTGATACGCCGGTTTCCCATTTTGAAACAGTTTGGAAGGTGACATTCAAACAAGAAGCAAGCTGCTCCTGTGTCAAATGATTCTTTTGTCTGTATTCTTTGATCTTTTCTCCTATGGATTTCATAAGTGTGTTTTCCTTTATAAGATTATTCCGTTCCGGTTCGGTGAATTTATTATAGCAGATAAATTTCACGAAAACAATAACGCGGTTTTTGAGCAAAGTTCGATTTTGAAGTGAGTATTGTCATCCCTTGGCGATGATGGGAGTTGCGCTTGACCGCTGTCTTCCGGGGCGAAACGCCATGCTTGCAAACGATGTCTATGTAATTTCAAAAGGCGAGCGCAAAATACGCTCGCCTTGAAAAATATTTTACTGCGGGGGCTCATTCAAAGTCTTTTACTCCCCTCTCAGTTCATCCAAGTCAATTAGTTCGCCAAAATAATTAAAACTTTCACCGTTGCATTCAAATTGAGTATCTGCACGATAATCCCCAAAATCGGCAACGTGTAAGTCCGCACCGGCAATACGCCATGTCTCGTCTGTATTTTCCCTCAGAATAAAGAGTCCCGTTGAAGACTCCGCAAGATCAAAATTGCTCGAAAGACCACAAATATATTCCGGCATATCGTTATAGTAGCGCGCAGCAGAAACAATCGTGATGATTTGCTCTCCATTTCCATCGCGAATTTCATCAATAACATGAATTTCAAATGTGGAAACATACCACGAATATGCACCTAACTCATCGACTTTCACTGTTTTTAAGTTCTGTACTGTTCCGTATACTATCAAGTTTGTTCTTTCCTTCAATATAGATACAAATTGATCGGCAGGATAAATATCCCCACTAATTCCTTGCAAAACATCAGGCGGGCTTTGCATAAGCTGTGCCCCAGGCAAAGACAAAATGTCGATTTTGCCATTATCCAAATACACGGGCTGATTAAAATACTCGCGAAATGCAATCCCCGCAACCACGATGACAGTTACCACCGCAAGACAGGCAGCGATTGATCCAAATCGAAGCCATATTCCATTTGGCTTTTTGTTTTTCCGTCTGAACCTATCCTTTTGCTCGACATATTTTTCAACAAGGTCGGGATCAAGATGATTCAAACCTTCGCTCCATTCTTTCTTTTTCATATCGAATAACCTTCACTTTCAAGTTTTTCTTTCAAGGCGCTTCTGATGGCGGCAAGCTCCTTGTTTACCATTGAACGGCTCAAGCTCAAGTCGCTTGCAATCGTGTCAATGGGATCGGCTACGTAGTACCGGCTCATAAATATGAATTGTCTGCGCTCGGAGAGCGAGCGAACAAAATCGCTGATGACACGTCCAAGTCTCTCTGAGTCAAAATCCGCACCGACATCTTCATCACCTGCCACGAAATCTTCAAGCTCGGACAAAGACACCGTCATTTCGGAAGGTATTACGTTCTGCCGCAAATTGCTGTGGTAGCGTTTGATAGCAATTCTTCGTGTGATCGTCGTCAGAAATGCTTTCAGCACATGTGGTTTTGTCGGCGGTATTGCATTCCAAACACCGAGGTATGTATCATTCAAGCATTCCTCGCAGTCAAGTCTATCGTGAACTATGTTGTAAGCAATCGCCAACAGATACTTTTTGTATTTGAAATCGGTTTCCTCAATCGCTTTCTCATCTCGTTCCCAATAAAGCTCAACGATTTTTTCATCGTACATCGGCACTTTTGCCGTTTGATTACTTTGAAGTTCCATAACTCGCCTCCTTCCTCGCGTATTGAAAGGCCCTTCATAAATAGTAGTACCAAAAAATTTGAAAGTGTGTAATGATTTTTGAAAGTTTTTTATATTATAGCATATTTTTTTATAGCATTATAGCATATTTTTTTATTTTTCTTAATGTTCGCAGGTTCAAATCTGTCCAAAATCGTTTTATCGTGATAATATCCGCTTTCGATCAAAAGCTCAAGCCAATATTCGATTTAGGAGCATTCCTTTAAGGCAATATGTAATTTCTCTACAAAATCCTCCTTTCCGTGTGTATAAAATGCCTCACGAATATTCGCACCAATGCTCGTTCTCGAACGCAAAAACTGATTGATCAAAGCACTTTCACACTTCGCTTCTCGTAGCACCTTGCACGCGCGAACAACCTCTAATGCGAACGATTTCGATTTTATCATCAAAGGACTTTCGGACATAGTACCTGCCTCCTTACTCTATTTTTCTACATTATACAATAAAACCTATTCCTTTTAAACCTTTATAATGAAAAATGGCTTTTCGCCACAGCGAAAAGCTACCTTACTTTTTCACTATTCACTATTACCTATAACCTTGCCAAAAATCTCCTCGGACGGATTTAGTGAAAAGTGAAGAGTGAAAAGTAAAAAAGTAAAAATCTCCCCGAACTCGTCCGAGGAGATTTTTGTGATGTGACTACGATTTAGATGCAAAGCCATGTGTGGCCAATTCAGATGCACGGTTTTTTTCGCGAGGGCACACTAACCCCTTGGCGATGATGGGCGTTAAAAGTGTCCGCGTTCTACCGGACTTTTAACGCCATGCGAGCAAACGAGGCCTATGTATATGATGGGTTTTTGACAACCAGTGGTTTATGTATCTTGACAATGAGTCTGTCATACGGTATAATAAGCGTGTAATAAATCTTCGGAAAAGGAGGTGGACAAAATGCCAGAGTATATTTCGATGAAATCGCATAATATTTGTCCGCTTTCGATTCAACTCAATTTGGATTAAATATTGATATTTATTGAGTAGAAATTTATGGAATCAACAAATCACAACTATTCAAATGAAATCGAAATTTTTTCAGTCAACTCGCTTTATGAGCGAATCAATGTAAGCATACCTTCAGGTCAAACGGTGATAACACAATCACAAGGAAAAGAAATTGTTCGTATAATTCACAGAGCAAATAGAACGTTTGTTGCCACTCAACAAAAGCATATCCAAACAATTCGAGAATTTCTCAACACGAACGATATTATGGAAAAACTCTGTTCGCCTTCATTTTTTTGCGAGATACTTGATTTATTGGGGTACGATCCTTGCGAATTTTTATTAGAGCCAAGCGAAGAATTTTTGCAGGATATCCAATATAACTGTGTTCATATGTTGGATTACATTTGTACAAAAGACACATTTGTTCCGCATATTGCCAATCAAATTGAAAGAATCCGTCGGG
>JAQXSY010000183.1 GCA_029219205.1 Bacillota bacterium
TTCTTCAAAGAAAGAAAGCAGTTCTCCGGACGTAAAATATCTTCCGTCAGGATTTTCGTCCATTTTTGCGTCCTCATTGTATTCCTCAACAAGAACGGAAAAGTCCTCGCCGTTTTCGGCTCTCTGCGCTGCGGTTTCTGCGGCAGCGCGGTTTTGTGCAGCGTCGTCTTCTTCATCGTTGCAGATATATATATATACAGCACGGTAGAAGTTGCTGCGGACATCTTCCGCAAGCGCCGCGTCGTCCGTCAGAATTACGCCCGACGACATATCCGTAACGTAATCGTACAGCTTCTGCCACAGCGTATTAACCGAAACGGCGCGTTTGAAATACCACTCGCTCATATACTCATTTTCAAGAGCCGCAAGGTATTCCTCCTCCGTCTCAAAGGACTTTTTGAAACTGCTGATATAGCTTTGGATATACTCTTTATCGTCGTCGTCAAGCTCAACGCCCAAATCCTTCGCCATCGCTTCAATGGCATAACTGCGTTTGATTACATCAAGTACGTTCTTTTCAAGCGCCTCGCGGTCTCCGTTTTGCCAGTATGCGCTGTCTCCGCCGTCAAAATCTCTTTTTGCGTTCAAAAACACATATCTGAACTCATCATATAACACCTTTTCTCCGCCGACCGTCATAACAACACGTTTGTCAGCGGGCTTTGTTCCGCAGGAAACGAGCGACGCGGCAAGCATAAGCGCCGCGGCCGCGCATAAAAACGCTTTTACGATTTTCTTCATCATAACGTCATTCCTTCGCGTCGGAATTGACCGGCTCGCGCCTGAGAATCTTCTGAGCATCGCTTATAACCTTCGTAACCTGGTCGGTCAAAAGATAAAACTCCCCTTCTCCGTTTATCGTAAAGAAGCTCCGTCTCGTTGAATACGGATAAAATTTATACTCGGTAACGATTCCGGCGTCTGTTGTGATACGGAGCGTCATATAGCATTCAAGGTTAGCTATATCGGAATTTTCAGTATAGTCCTCAAGCTGCATGGACAAAACGGTTTTATAGAACTGGCGGAAGTTGTACAGATCATCGGCATTGTACGGTCCGCCGCCCTCCGAATCGGTAACGAGAATCGTTTCCCCTTCTCCGTCGAGCTTGAATTCGACAGAAAAGTCTCCGCTTTCAATAAACATGCTTCCGATTTCGTTTATATTCTTCTGGAATATCGGACGGTCGACAAATCTGAGCAGATCCCAGTCAAGAAACTGGGCAGACGAAATGTTTATTCTCGCGACCAGATTGAACAGGGACGAATACGCGTTCATATAGCCGTCTTCATCCTTCGCGCTGAATGTTACGAAATTGTCTACGCCGCTCAGAGTATAGTGAAATTCATAATCGGGCTCTTCAATATTGATGCCGTACTCTTCCTTAAGCATTGTCTCGTCCAGACTCGTTTCCTGATTTCCCGCAAGCAGCACGCTTTCGCCGTAAAATTTCGACAGCACCTCAAGTATTGACGTGTAGGAGCTAAGATCCGGGGTATACTGCTCCGGCTCAAGGAATCTGAAATCTCCTTTTGAAGCAGTATCTTCAATTTCCTCAGGAGTCATATAATCAATCCAGACAATAAGCTCGTTGTCACGGATTAAATAAACATCATCCACTTCGGTAATCTGGGAAGTTGCGACAGGATATGTCAATATCGGCGTTATAAGGTCGTTAACGCTTCCGAGCAGCACCTCAACAGAGGTGTCAAGTATATAAAGCGCGTCCCGCCCGTCATAGCGGCAGTAATAGCCTCCGCCGGTAACGAGCTTATTTCCGATATAGATTTTATGGCTCACGCCCGCCCGTGTCGTCGTAACATACCACGCCGGATCGTCCTCGGGAGCAAGTCCGTATTCGCTCCAGTCTTCGCACTCGGTCGTGACTCTTTCAACCACAAGCGTATAGCCGGACGCAACGACAACCGAAGACAACGCCGACAAGCTGTACGGAGTTCCCTCCTTGCCTTCTATATAAAGATTTTCGTCGCTTCCGCGGTAGAAGGTATAGCCGCCCTTTTTGTTGTGTACTTCAAGGCGCTCTATATCGGCATTCTCGATTTGTTCCATCATAAGAATACGGTTATTTACACCGAGCACCTCGCCGTCAAGCAGCTCGGGCGGAGCATCCTCGATTATTGCGCTTACAATCGGTTTAACCACAGCAAAATACAGCACCGTAAGCAGCACAAACGCCGATGCGCATATAATGATAAGTTTTTTCTGTCTTTTTATCATAAATTACGTCTCCTTACGAATACGACAACAGCGATGACAAATACTGCCGCAGGAAGGAACACCGTATATATTACCGTCCAGCGAGTCGCTTCCGCAGTTGTTATATCAAGGCTTTCGTCGTCGAACATTTTAAAATTAATATCGACCGGCACTGTCTTGCGGCAGAAATTTTTCATGGCGGTATAAATGATATCGCGGTTTCCGTACGCGCCCGAACCGATATAGGCGTCGTCTGCGAACGCCGACGTTCCGGCTGCGAGCACATAGGAATAATGCGGCTCGTTATCGATATACCGGTAGTCGCACGTTATCGTCATAAGGTTGTATATGCCGTTTTCGGGTTCGGTTTTTTCCGTGTCGTAATAGAACGCCTGAGCGGTCTTTTTTGAAGAGGTGGTAAGCACGGCAGAGGTCTGACGTCCGTTGTGTTCTTCAAACAGAAGCTTTATCGGACGAGCGCGGTTTACAATGACCTTCGGAGGATCGTCCCGGTCGCGGAGCGTTGAATGGAGCGACGCTCCGGTTCCTTCGGTCACATACTCCGCAACAATCTCTGTTCCGTCAACCGAGAGAGAGTTTTCAAAATCGCGAATTATCGCGTTCTCAAACTGTATTCCCCACTCGGAAAGGAACTCGTCAAGCTCGGGAAAAGTATTGTCGGTCGCATCCCTGAAAACCATCAGATTTCCGAAGTTGTCAAGGAAAGTATCGATTTTTGCAATTTCGTTTATTGTTCCCTTCGAACCCATATAGTCGTATGCTGGATTGTTTATAACAAGCAGCTTTGCGCTCGGATCGATATTCTCCCTCGACAAATCAATCGTTCTGACGTCAAATCCCGCGTCGCTGAACAGCGAATACATAACCGAGCCCTCGGTCTGCTCGCCGTGTCCCTTGACAAAATATGCTATTGGGTGAATACCGTCCATCTGAATTATCGCGGACGTTATTTTGTATTCGCCGTTGAACGCGAAAATATTTCCTGTGTCAGAGTCAAAAGTAAAGAAGCTGTCGTTCGTGTAAACGCGGCTCTCGGTACCGTTCGTTATAATCACGTTCGTGCTCTTTATTGTTGAAATTGACGTCGTCAGATACTTATCGACAAGTCCCGGGTGAGTGACCACATCGTAGAACTCCAAATCGATAAAATCAAATTCTTCCGCATACTGCTTTGCGCAGTTGTATATCATATTTGAATAATAATTGTCCGCAAGCTCGTCCTCGGGCTTACAGAATATGATCTTGATTTCAAAGCCGTCAAGTCCTTTGTACTGCTCTAAAAGCATACGAGAGGCGTCGGTCAGACCGTATACCTGGTATTTGGTCATATCCCAGTACCACATGTATTTGTTTGAAAAAGCAGAAAAAATCGCATTAATAATTATCACAAGCGCAACGCAAACAACCGTAAACGCCGCGGCAAACGAACCGTATCTGAGTTTGCGGTAACGTACCGCTTTTGATTTTTTGTCGTTCATTATTTAAACCTCCGTTTCCAACCGATCCGTCATTCCCAGCGGCGCTTTTCATAAACACGCACCGAAAGAAACAGGAACACGAAGCATATCGAAACGTAATAAAGCACGGCGTTGAAATCGAAAACACCGTATGAAAAGTTGCCGAAACGGCTGTATATAGAAACCCAGTCGAGGACAACACGAATCCATTCAAACGGAATATACTCGTTGAACAGACCTATTGCGAGAAAGACAGCCATAACGCCCATGGTACCGATAGCCGCAATCAACTGATTTTCGGTCAGCGTTGACATAAAAATGCCAATTGCAACGAATGCGGCTCCGATCAGAAGTATGCCTATCGTATAGCCCCAGAGACGCGCGGGATTGGGTTCGCCGAACTTAAAAAGCGCATAGTAGTTGAGACAGCCGACAAGAAAGGTTCCGGCAAACATTGCGTAAGCGGAAAGGAATTTTCCCATAATCATTCCGGGAAGACTTACAGGCGAAGTCATGAGCAGTTGCTCGGTACGGCTTTTTCGTTCCTCGCTGAAGCTGCGCATTGTCAGCAGGGGGACAAGCACGATAAACACAAACAAAAGCGTCGTGAAATATGACGAAATGCTGCTGTCACTTCCCTCCTGAAGCGTTGAGATTGAAAAAAGGAATCCGTTTACCGCAAGAAAAACCGCGATAAATATATATCCTATCGGAGATGTGAAATACGAGCGCATTTCACGCTTAAAAATGGCAAACATTTATCAGCACATTCCTTTCGCTTAAGTATTCTCTTCCGTTTTTGAGGCGGATACGCGTTTTTTTCTGCTCTTTGTCGATTTCTGCTGCTTTTCGGTCAGAGAAATAAAAATATCCTCAAGGCTTGCGCCCATCTGCTCCAAACCGATTAAGGCGTAGCTTTTTTCCGCAAGAGCACTGAAAAGCGTTTTTCTAATATCAATTCCCGGCTCGCTTTCGATAACGTATGTCGTGCTGTCAAGATCCTGCTGACCGACAGCCTCCGCTCCGATAACGCCCGGCACGGACTTGATAAGGGCGGTCACTTCGCGCTGCGGGCCGCAGATTTTTACGCTCAGACGACGGTTTCCTTCAATCGCGTTTGATAAGGTCTCGGTTCTTTCATCCGCAACAATGCTTCCCTTGTTGATAATAATTACGCGGTCGCATACGGCCTGAACCTCGCCGAGAATGTGCGTACTGAGTATAACGGTGTGATTGATGCCGAGAGTACGTATCAGATTTCGGGTCTCGATTATCTGTCTCGGATCCAGACCGACCGTCGGTTCGTCAAGGATTATAACCTTTGGATTGCCGACCAGCGCCTGCGCGATCCCGACGCGCTGACGGTACCCTTTGGACAGGTGTCCGATAATTCGGTTTTTCACGTCCGCAAGTTTTGCGACCTCGCAGACCTCCTGAATGTGTTTTTTGCGGTCAAGCCTGCAGCGTTTAATATCATAAACAAAATTCAGGTAATCGATAACCGTCATTTCAAGGTAAAGCGGCGGCTGTTCGGGCAGATAGCCTATAAGCTTTTTTGCTTCCTGTGCCTGGTCAAGTATGTCCAGGCCGTCGATCTCAACGGTGCCGTCGGTTGCGGAAAGATATCCGGTGATTATATTCATTGCAGTGGATTTTCCCGCTCCGTTCGGACCGAGAAAACCGACGATCTCTCCGTCGCCGACCGTAAAGCTTATATCGTTCAGCGCATATTTCGCGCCGTAACGCTTGCTCAGGTTCTGGATATTGATCATGCGAATTTCCCCCGGTTCAAATTTAGAATATTTTTTATAATTTTTACTTGAGTTTTTTGCCTGTTCCGTTTTATTTTATCACAATATTATAAACAAATCTTGAACACGCGTATATACTCACCGAAAATTCAGCGCACCTTCACACAAATAACATATTTGTAAAGAGTTTGTTAAGAAAAAAGTATCCGAAAAAATATTGAATTTACCGCGGCATGCTGTTATAATGAAAGTAAAAACAAACGGAGGTCCGTCATGACCGAGCATATTTACACAATTCCCGTCAACAAAGCGTTCGACGCCTGTTCGACCGAAAACGAAGAGCCGCAGCACCGCTGTCCCTTCTGTCTGCTTCATGAAACGCTCGAAAACGACGAGTTGGAACTTTTGCTCGGAGACGCCATGATGGAGCCGGACATACGCATAAAAACCAACCGGCAGGGATTTTGCCGCCGTCACATAGGTATGCTGCTCAGGCGAAAAAACAGGCTCGGGCTCGCGCTGATTCTCGAAAGCCATCTGGCGGAACAGCGGGAAAATTTCGGAAAAACTGGAATTGTGACGGCTTTAAAGGGAAAGGGCGCCGATGAAGCTGAACATATCAATAAGCTGAACTGTTCGTGTTATATATGTTCGCGTATAGATTACGCTTTTTCACGTATGATAAAAAACGCCGCGCTGCTTTGGGATGAAGAACCGAATTTCAGAAAAAAAATCCGTACCCAGCCGTTTTTCTGTTTGCCTCATTACGGAATGTGGCTTAAAACCGCCCAGGAGGAACTTGGAAAGAAAAAATTTGCAGGCTTTTACGACGACGTTTCACCGGTAATGCTGAAATATTTCGACGAACTCACAGAAGACGTGTCGTGGTTCTGTAAAAAATTCGACTACCGTTTCGAAAACGAGCCGTGGGGGAATTCAAAGGACTCGCCCGAACGTGCGGCGGATTTTTTGAACGGCGAGGAATAAACATTTATTCAAAAAAAGGAAAGAGCTTCGTTAAATGAAGAACTCTTTCCTTTTTAATTATTGAGACGAGCGTTATTTGCCTTCAAACTCGGAAATCAGCTCGCTGATACGCTTTTTGGACAATTCCATAATTTCGGCTGCGTATTCGCCGCTTGCGGACTCCGCGCTCAGCGCAAAACCGCCGCCTTCCGGTATAACGCGCACGCCGCCTCTTTCATATTCTATATATATACCGTCTCCTGCAGGAACGCCGAGCGCGCTCATCACGGCAATTTTGCGTTTTCCGTCCGAAAGCTTCATTTCCTCGTTCAGGAACGCAAAATCCTGATACGAAAGCATAAGCCCCGCCAAGCTCATTCCCGGCTTAATCAGAGACGCTGTCCGCAAAGCGCAGAACAGCGCGTCGCTTAGCTCCGGACGCAGTTTGACCAGCTTTCTCGCCTCGTCCTCACTTTTATCGTGCGGACAGCGAGAATAACAGCGCAGGCCGGTTCCCGCAAGCTTCTTCAGCTTTTCAGGAGCGGTATAAGGAAGCGCGACAGGCCGGCTGTCCGTTTCCGAACCGGAAGCAAGTATTGCCGCCACCGCATGATTCATATCCATTTCAAAGCCGCTTTGCGATATTTTTAAGGAAAAACCGTCATCGCCGACCGACAGTTCCAGTCCGTCACCGCCCACAGACGCGCCCAGCGCCAAAAACGCCCGTTGGAGCAGCATTGCCGGCTTGTTTTCACATCTGACCGACACAACAAGTCCGGTCAGTTCCGGAGCAGATGCAGTAAGCGCCGGGAAGTAGCAGCTTTCCGTAAAACAGATTCCCGGTATCCCTGCCGCTCCGCCGTCTTCAATTATACCGTATCCGACGACATCCTTTTCCGAGGAAATAAGTGAAGCCGTCAGCGCTCTCTCAAAAGAACGGTGCGGGTAAATTCCGTCGCGGTCATACATTGAAACAGTAACCGTACCGTCCGAAACTCTGACAAACAGAGAAAGTTCAAGCCGAAGAGCGGGCGGTGCATAGGCGCACGCCGCTTCAAATCCAACGCCGAGCGGAACGGTTTCGCTTCCGCCGAGTCTGAGTCCGCGAATCAGCGCGCCGCATATCCGGCTTTCGGAACCGCCTCCGCCGTACATAACTCCCACTCTTCCTTTGTCGGCAGCGGCGGCAAGCGCGCGCCCGAGCCTTACTGTAAATGCGGTTGTAAAGTCTCCCTCCGGACATACGATACCGTTGCTGGCGAAAATCCGTTCTGCAAATGCAATACTGCGGAAAAGCGACGTCTCGCGCTTTATATATCCATCAGGAACTCTTGTAAACGCAGCAAGTCTCGTTCCGGGAGCAAGAACCGCTCCGCGTCCGACAACGCAGCCCTCTCCCAAGACGCAGCCCTCGTTTATAACGCAGTTTTCACGCAGATCGCAATCTGTTCCGATCACGGACTCGCGCACAACGCAGCCATCTCCGACTCTTACTCCGTCGAAAATCACGCTGCTCTCAACCGTCGCGCCGCCCGAAACCGAGCAGCCCATTCCGATCACGCTGTCGCCCGAAGAGCAGTACATATTCGCCCGGTAATACGCTTCAAGATCGCCTATATCACACCAGTATCCGCGGTCCGGAACTGCGAAAAGCCCGGCTCCGCGTTTCAGAAGCTCCGGGAAAAGATCGCGTCCGAAATCGTAGAATTCCCCGTCCGGTATAAATTCCATAATTCTCGGATTCAGTATATAAACCCCGGTGTTAACCGTATCGGTATATGCCTGACTCAGAGACGGCTTTTCAACGAAGCGCTCAACTCTGCCTCCCGGTCCGCAGAGCACAAGACCGTATTCAAGCGGACTTTCCGCGTGAGACAAAATTATCGTCGCGTCCGCCCCCGAACACCGGTGAAATTCAAGAGCGCGGCTGAGATCAAGCTCGCATACGGCGTCTCCGCTTATAACGAAAAAATCCGAATCGAAGTTTTTCGACGCTGCTTTAACGCCTCCCGCTGTACCCAGAGGCGTGTCCTCGCGAAACCAATTCAGTCTGATCCCTTCAAACTCGGAACCGTACCGTTCCTCGATCATACCGGCAAGATATCCGGTTGTAACCGCCGCTTCAGATACTCCGTGCCTGCGAAGAAGTCGTAGTATGTGCGTCATTGCGGGCTCTCCGACGACCGGCACAAGCGGTTTCGGCATTGTTTCTGTCAGAGGGAGAAGCCGTCTGCCCTCTCCACCCGCCATAATTACTGCTTTAATCTGAAATCATTCCTTTCGGTGAATATTGATTTTTCCCCGGTTAATACTAAATCTGAACAAATCAGATTCAGCCGGGAGGTAAAAAATGATCAAAGGCTGCCGCCGCAGTATGATCGTTATAAGGAACACCGGAAGCGACCGTATCGAAGAAGCTTATTTTATTCTGAAAAATGAGCCCGGACATCCGCGGCTTCACACAGACAATTCCGATATAATCGCCGAAGCGAACCGAATAATCGATTCAAACTGCATACACATCCCAGAACTGTTTTCCAAAAAAGAAGAAAAGCGCAAATTGAGCGAAGAAATACGGATATATTCCGCTCTGCGTTGGTACGCCGCGGGATTTATCTCGGCAATCGCCATAACGGCTCTGCTTCTGATATTCCGTTAGCTCAAAGATCGTCGGCGTCCTGAGTCGGTTCAAGATCCTTTTCAATCTCTGCGTCAAATTCCGAAGGAAGTACCGGAGGCATCATAACATCCGGGACTCCTCCGCCGGTTGAATCGACCAAAGGCGCGATTCCGGCGATCCTTACATACCGTTTCCCTTCCTTAAGCGGAGGTTCGCCTAACGGTGTCGGCGTTCCGGTATAGCTTCCGAGAGGACTGGCGTCGTCGGAATATGCTCTGACCGCCTCATACGCCTTACCGGTTCCATTGTTTTTCTTTTTTTTGCGGTTATTCATATTTTTTTCCATACTTTCTTTCCTTAAAATATCGTTATTTTGTTTCAAACTCCGCATTCCTTTCTGTTTTTCTTTAGTATTCACCGAAAAATCGTTTTATATTCCAAAGCAGGTTTTACAATACGTTCATACAATTCAATCCCATATGTGATATAATTATTTTTACATTTATTGTTATGTGTTCGTAAAACGGGAATAAGAGAGGCTTTCCGGTCATAATCCTTACGGGCCGTTATGTAAAGGATTATGCAGCCGCCCTTGTCCCGACATACATAAACGTGATTACGGCTTGCGCCATTTTTCGTAAGCTGTGTTTTTCTTATCTGTTTATTTAATTAATTTTTATGAAAGGGGCAGTCTGCGCAGGATACCGTTTATCTTGCGGCAGGCTTTAAAACTATGGCAAAACGTAAAAGCAACTCAGGAAAAATCAAAGTTATTATGTTAGGCGGTCTGAACGAGGTCGGAAAAAACCTCGCCGTTATTGAATACGAAAAGGATATGATTATCGTTGACTGCGGGCTTGGTTTCCCGGACGACGATATGCTCGGCATCGACATCGTCATCCCCGATTTCAGCTATCTCGAGCACAACCGCGACCGTTTCCGCGGCATCGTCCTCACCCACGCACACGAGGATCACATCGGCGGACTGCCGTATCTGCTCAAGAATCTTGACGTACCGGTCTACGGCACGCGCCTGACCCTCGGACTTGTCGAGGGCAAGCTCAAGGAGGCGGGACTTTACGGCAAGCGCAGGCTCAACGTCGTCAAGGCGGGCGACGTCGTGAAGCTCGGGTGCATGTCGGT
>JAQXSY010000184.1 GCA_029219205.1 Bacillota bacterium
CAGGTATGCGTTTTTCGATAGTACCATCTCCGCCGATCGCCTCAATCATGGGTGTGTCAAGCCAGACGGCGTCTCCGCTTCCGGTGTCAACGCCCATTTTTCTGTCCGTGCATTCTCTGATTATCGAAGCCGCCGCAACGTCGCGAGTCTCAAGCGGATGCATGAATACCTTTCCTTCGCGGTTTATAAGCTTTGCTCCGAGAGAACGTACTTTTTCGGTAACAAGCGCTCCGAATATCTGCTGAGGATATGCCGCGCCGGTCGGATGGTACTGAAGCGTATCCGCATAAAGCAGCTTTGCTCCGACTCTGTAGCCGAGAACAAGTCCGTCTGCCGTCGCGCCGTAGTGATTGGACGTCGGAAAGCCCTGGTAATGCATACGTCCGGCTCCGCCGGTCGCGATAATTACGGTTTTCGCACGCGCAACCATAAGCTCGTTTGTTTCCATGTTCATGAGCACCGCTCCGGCCGCTCTTCCGTTTTCGTCAAGAATAATTTCGATGGCGGACGTGAAGTCAACGACCGGTATTCCGCGGTTGAGCACCTCGTCGCGCAGCGTTCTCATTATTTCCGCGCCCGAATAGTCCTTTGCGGCGTGCATGCGTTTGCGGGACGTACCGCCGCCGTGCGTCGTTATCATAGTGCCGTCCGGCGCTTTGTCAAATTCAACGCCGAGATCGTTTAACCACTGTATTGCCTCCGGAGCGTCGCACACAAGCTTGGCAAGCAGCTCGCGCTTTGCCGCGTAATGTCCGCCTCCGAACGCGTCGACAAAATGGATCGCCGGCGAATCGTTGGGCTTGTCGGCAGCCTGTATGCCGCCTTCAGCCATCATCGTGTTTGCATCGCCGATACGTAGTTTTGTCACGATCATCGTCTTTGCGCCTGCTTTGTCAGCCTCGATGGCCGCCGAAGCGCCCGCTCCGCCGCCGCCTATTATAAGCACGTCAACGTCGTATTTTATATCGGTCAGATCAACGTCGTCCGCTTTTATGCGGCTGTGCGCCTGAAGCATTTCACAAAGCTCGTGAGGGACCTCCTCGCCCTTGTTCGGACCAATTTTCAGGACGGAAAATTCGCTTTTTTTGTAGTCGGGATGGTACGCCGCAAGCAGGGCTTCCTTCTCTTCCGCCGTCATACGCGCCGGTTCATAGGCGATATTGGATTTTCTTGCCGTCTCGAGCGCCTTAAGCGATTCTGTAAATTCCTTTGGATACATTGCCGCGCCTCCTTACTTCTCTATATCCCTGTTGTTGTAAAGTTCTTTGATCTCGTCAATGGGCTTATCCATGAGCGACTCGATCAGTTCTTTGAAGTCGCCGTTTTTAATCTCCTTGACGCGTTCTTCAAGGTGTTCTGTCTTTGGCGCGAGATATTTTCCGTTGAGTCTGCGCGCAAGCATCGCAACCTGCGGATGCGATATTCCGGCAGGGCAGCGCGACGAGCATACTCCGCACATTACGCAGTCGAACGATTCTTCGGCGCACTTGTCAAATTCGCCGCGCTGAGCGTACGCAATGTACTGCATTACGTTCAGACTCTGCGTGCAGCTCTTTGTGCAGGCGTTGCAGCCTACGCAGGCGTATATTTCGGGATAAAGCTGCATCATGATCTGTTCGGTGGGCTTTATCTTTTCCATGTCGTAAACCTGTTTTACAAGCGGGAAGAACGGCAGCGTTGCGATATACATGTTGTTCTCGACCTTCGTCTGACAAGCAAGGCAGGTCTTGAGATCTCTTTCGCCTTTTATACGGTATATCGTTGCGCAGGCTCCGCAGAAGCCGTTGCGGCAGCCGCAGCCACGAACGAGCTGGTAGCCCGAATACTCCATGGCGCGCATAATCGTCAGGTTGTCGGGTACGCTGTATTTTTTACCGAACAGGTAAATGTCAACCATATTTTCCATGTTCATGTTCTCCTTATCAATATTCATCCGGAAGCTCGTCGAGCTGATCGCAGCGGAATACCGGACCGTCTTTGCAGACGTATTTGGAGCCGATGTTGCATCTTCCGCATTTTCCGATTC
>JAQXSY010000185.1 GCA_029219205.1 Bacillota bacterium
TTTATTAAAATAGAACTATACTCTCAGATCGTTTCGACCTCATGGATAAATTCTTCGGTGCCCGTATTTATCGACTTAAGCATTGCGTTCATAATGTAAATCGGCGCGATGAAGTCACGATACGATATTTTACTTTCTCCTCCGTTAAGAATGTCATGGAAGCTTTCCAATTCATCATTATAGCACCCGTCAAGCGACATAACGCCGGAGACATAGTTCTTTTCAAAGCTGATGCCGGCAGCATAAAGATTATTTTTCACAACGAACGAAACCCAAACATCAAAATCCTCATATCTTACAACGAAATTATACAAGCCGTCTCTGTTAAATGCGAGAACCGATTTCGGGTAGTACCCAAACAGCTTGCACATCACCTCTGTAAGATGCTGAGAATAGAAGAACCAACCGCCGTACTTATTATCAATAGAAACAGGGGCGCGAACCGTTCCTCCGATGATTTTTCCGAATTCTCCTGACTCGCGCATTCCTTCAAGCTCTTTTACGAGCTTTGAGTGTGGGCAGCAGGAACCGCCGCAAATACGTACGCCGTTTTCTTTCAGCTCTCGCATGAAAGCAACTCCGTCGGCTTCTGTTATCGTTATCGGCTTGTCGATAAACATCGGGATGCCGGAAGAAATATACGGCTTTGCAAATTCATGATGCTTTGCACCGTGACGGGCGGTGATAATAAGTCCGTCAAGACTTCCAACAAACTCGTCGGGCGACTTCATGACGTATACTCCGTACTTTTCGTTCAGCTTTTCTGCCGCTTCACGTTCTTCGCTGTATACGCCGACAAAATCCATATCATTGAAAATACTATTGTATTTTGCACATGAGAGAAAAGCGTCGGCGTGTGAATTCTCACATCCAAGAATAGCAACTTTTTTCATATCAATAAACCTTCTCCATGGGATTTTGAGCGTGTACGGTTTCTATAACACTGATGACCTGTGCAATATGCTGCGGAGTTATCAAAAGCGGCTCGCCGTTAACAATGGTATTATAAAGCATGCTGTAGAATTCCTGAACTGCCGAGCCAAATGCGCTGCCGACATAGTTCTTTTCTTCTTCATGAACGACAGGCTTATCGGAACAGCCTGCAGGATATCCGTTCTCGTCTTTGGGAGTCTCAGCTATGACAGAGCGCGGTTCGTTTTCGCCGTCAACCATATATTTCATGACATACTTTTGTGAAGTGCCTTTCAGAGTACCCTTTGTTCCCATAACTTTAACGGTATAGTCTGCGAACGCGTCGTTGCAGTTTATCTCGATATCTACGGTTGGTTTTCCAGGAGTTGCAAGGATGATCTTTGCGATATCCTCCGCGTCTCCGCTTGTGAGCGCACGTCCGAGCTTTGAATACGCAACGCGGGTGTTTTTATCCCAGTCAAGGAAGTAAAGCGCAGCTCCGATCGGATGCGGTCCAGTATTGTATACGCTTCCACCCATCTTCATCTGCAGGGTTTGCCAGTCCCAGCGACGCGAAAAATTGTTGTTGCGAAGGTTAATCTGAGTTATTTCACCGAGAATTCCAGATTTGATGACCTTCATTACCTCGGCGTAATATGGCGCAAAAAGGCTCTGATGAAAAACCGCAAGAGTGACGCCTTTTTCCTTCGCGGTATTTATCAAGTCGCAGCACTCATAGTAATTGCGTGCAAAAGGTTTTTCCACAAGAACATTTTTTCCTGCCGAGAGACAGGTCTTCGAAATCTCATAGTGTAAATTAGAGAAAGTCGCGTTTACTATCAGATCTATGTCGTCGCGAGACAATAGATCATGGTAATCGGCATATACAGTGCAGCCCGCATATTCTTTCTCCGCAATCCTGCGGCGATCAGGGTCAAGGTCGGCGACAGCAACAACGTTGAAAAGAGTATTCAGTTCGGAATTCAGGAAAGCGCCGTGAATGTTTCGTCCGCTTCGTCCCTGACCGATCAGAGCCAGATTAAGTTTTTTCATGTTTCGATAATTCCTTTCGTAATAGATTGCTTTTTATTTCGCTCCCGCGCCTTTTTTACGGCGCAAATTATGGCTGACTTAATGTTGTTTTGATGCAAAAGACTCAAAAACCTTTGGCTTGAAAATCATGCTTTTTCCCCAATCTCGAAGACCTCGGATTCAGTCTCGGCAGGAGATTTCAACTTACAAAATCTCCGGTTACGCCTTTCGCGTTGCTCAAAGTTTTTCCGAAAACAGGTTCGCCATTTTATTTTCGATTTAATTATACCTCATTTTATACATGAAGTAAATTGAAAAAAAGCAATTTATTTTTTTAGATATTGCAAAATGTGTAATTTTGTTATATCATATTTTCGGAGGTGAAACCATGCCAATTATTCACCACAATTTTTACGAGGACGACATCCTGTATTTCGATCATGCAACAAACGACAGCCCAACGCTTGATCAGTACTCTCCTCACTCGCACACACTCTGCGAAATTTTATTCTTTAAGCAGGGAAACATTTCTTACACGGTGGACGGAAAACGATACAAGCTGACGAAAAACTGTCTTGTTATTTCACGTCCGTTTGCGCTCCACTCGATTGAAGTCAACGGCTCCGAACCTTACGAACGGTTCAATATTTTATACGATTTATCTACACTTCCATATGATATGCTTTCAAAAATCCCAGACGGGCTTGACGTTCTGAGCTTCGACGGAAAAACATCTGTCACCGGACTTTTTGACAGAATGGACTTTTACTGTTCAAGGCTCGACGGAATTGAGCGCGCACAGATACTTTCACACATTATCGAAGAAATATTTATCAACATCGCCATCGAGTCGGATGAGTGGATTTCGCCGATCTGCCAAACGAACGAAGTCGTTGCCGCGGCATTAAAATATATCGATGAGCATCTGACAACCCTCTCAGGAATCGACGAGCTTTGTCATGAGCTATACATAACGAGAAGTCATCTTCATCATCTATTCACAAAACACCTTCAGATAAGCCCCAAGAAATACATCATCTCAAAACGGATTGCAATGGCTCAGCGCGAGATCGCATTCGGCGGAAAGCCGACCGAAGTCTTTGAACAATGCGGTTTTTCCGATTATTCTGCTTTCTGGCGGGCATACACGGCGTATTTTGGCAGAAGTCCGTCCAAAAAAAATTCTCCTGAACGCGAAACCGTCTCTTATGACACTTCTCCAAGATTCCTGCCGTAGCGCTGCGCCGTAAAAGAAATAGGATGAAAAAACCACACAGTTTAATACCGCTTCTTTCGAGCGCAATATGACGTCCGTTTTGTATCTTCGACAACACATGAATTTTGCGCAGAATCGGGCCTGAGACTGTCTTGTCCCGTTTTGGTTCAAGTCAGAAAAAAATACTGCAAAATTTTAAATTTCCGAAGACATAACGAAAAAACCGGCAAGCCGCTGCTTGCCGGTTTGGAGCGGATAAGGGGAATCGAACCCCCATAGTCAGCTTGGGAAGCTGAAGTTTTACCACTAAACCATATCCGCATCATTTTTATTAAATTATAGCACATAGTCAAAGAAAAATCAATAGGTTTATGCTAAAAAGGGGGCGCGTACAGCGCCCCCTTTTATTATTACTGTTCGGCTTCGGTCTTTGCGTCAGCGATAATCTTCTGAGCGATTGCCGCCGGAACTTCTTCATATCGTACGAATCTGAATACAAACGAACCCTTGCCCTGTGTCATTGCACGGAGAGCGATTGAATAATCCGTCATTTCAGCCTTGGGAACCTCAGCCTCAACAACCTGGTATCCTTTCTTCTTCTCCATTGCATTCATACCAAGCACTCTGCCGCGGCGCTTATTCAGATCACCGATTATATCGCCGACCATGTTCTCGGGAACATAAACCTTAAGTTCGCCGACCGGCTCAAGGATAACGGGACCAGCTTTGGGCAAACCTTCCTTATACGCAAGGTTTGCAGCGATTTTGAACGCCATTTCGGACGAATCGACGTCATGATATGAACCGTCGTATAGATTTGCTGCAAGATTTACCATCGGGAAACCGGCAAGAACGCCCTTCTGCATTGCTTCCTGAAGTCCTTTTTCAACCGCCGGGAAGAATCCCTTCGGAACAGCGCCTCCGACAACCGACTCGGTAAACGTCAGGCCCTCAGCCTCTCCCGGGCTGAACTCAATGCGAACGTGTCCGTACTGACCGTGACCGCCGGACTGCTTTTTATGCTTTCCTTCGGCCTGAACTTTTTTGCGAATCGTTTCACGGTAAGCTATCTTCGGCTCAACAAGATCAACCGCAACATTATAGCGGTTCTTAAGCTTTGCCATAATAACGTCGAGATGAATGTCGCCAAGTCCGGAAATCAGAAGCTGCTTCGTTTCGGCGTCGTTTTCATAGCGTATTGTATAGTCTTCCTCAAGAATACGGGAAATTCCGGAGGATATCTTATCTTCATCGCCCTTTGCCTTGGGTGTAATCGCCATGGTAAGGAACGGCTCCTGGTATTCTATGGGCTTGTAGGGGGATATCTTGTCGGAATTTGTAAGCGTATCGTTAGTGTTTGTGGCAACCAGCTTCGCAGTCATGCCGATGTCGCCGCAGCAAAGAGAATCAACTTCTGTCTGCTTTTTACCTCTTATTGTATAAATATGAGCGAATTTCTCAGAAACGCCCGACGTAAGGTTGCGAAGCGCCATATCGTTTGAAAGCGTTCCGTTCATAACCTTAAAATATGTCATCTTACCGACAAACGGATCGGCAACCGTTTTGAAAACAAACAGCGCAGCGTCTCCGTCAGGATCAATGGGCATATCTTCAACTTTGCTGTCCTTTACAACCTTTTCGTTCTTTTTGGTGATAAACGAAGGGAAAGAATCAACAATAATATCAAGCAGCGCCTCAACCGACCACATCTTGGTCGACGAACCGCATATAACAGGCGCTATTGAGCCCGAAACAATACCGTTATGGAGCGCTTCAACAGCTTCTTCACGGGTTATTTCTTCTTCGGCAAAGAATTTTTCCATAAGCTCGTCGCTTGTTTCAGCAAGAGATTCAAGCAATATTCCGCGGTATTCGTCGACTCTGTCCTGGAATTCAGGCGGAATTTCTCCCTCGGAGTGTTTGCCGCTATCGTCGTATACATACGCCTTAAGGTCAATCAGATTAAGGAAACCCTTGCACTCTCTGTCAACCTTCATAGGTATAAGAACGGGGCAAACGGATACTCCGAAATGCTCTTTCATCTCCTGGAAAAGCTTTGTAAAATGAGCATCCTGATCGTCAAATTTGTTTATAAAGAATGATTTGGGTATGCCGGCCTCGGTTGCGTAATCCCAAGCAAGCTCTGCGCCAACCTCAACGCCGGATTTGCCGTCTATGACAATAATTGCGCTGTCGGCAACACGGAGAGCCTGTGCAACCTCTCCGACAAAATCAAGATATCCAGGCGTATCTATAAAATTAATCTTTGTATTTTTCCATACGATGGGAGCGATTGAATCCTGGAGTGAGAAACCGCGCTTAATTTCTTCGGGATCGTAATCGCATACCGTATTTCCTTCGGAAGGCTTTCCAAGACGGTCAGTTGACTTTGTCAAATAAAGAATTGCCTCAGCGAGAGATGTTTTTCCCGAACCGCTGTGTCCGAGCAGGCATGTGTTACGAATCTGTGTGGTTTTGTAGTTAGCCATTGATTTTCTCCTTTGAGTTTATATGCATTTAACAATTTATTGTCCTGTGTATTATACCAACACCATGGCATTTTGACTATTTTTTAAAACACTATTGTTTATATTATATAATATTCAATGAGAATTTTCAAGCGCCCAAATTAATTATTTACCTATTCGTAAGTAGAAAACTAAGCTGTTTTTTTGTGCATTACGTACATTTTTGAATTTTTTCCTTCATGTTGCCCACAAATATAAATCCCAAGCCGGGAAGCAGTTTAGCCTTGAAAGCGAGAATTTGTAGGAATTGCATAAAGCAGATATTTGTTCGCACACTTCAAAAAGGTCGCGGCTTTTATGATATACAGAGACGCAAAGCGCAGGTTTTTCGGAGGAAATAATTTTTTCCATGCCGATCAATGCTTCCCTTTCCGCCCCCTCGACGTCCATTTTTACAAAATCAAGCTTTTCTCCGCCGAGCAATCCGTCGCAGGAACATGCTCTGACCTGTACGGTTTTGGAGCCGCATCCGAGTTTCGAGCTTCTGCTGCCGCCTTTTTTGAAATCCAGTATTGTATCGCAGCTCCATGCGGCATAATTGTATGATGAAACCGTCAGATCCGGGTAAGATACGGAAAGATTCCGAACATTTTCGCTCAGCCGTCTAAAACTGTGCGGATCGGGTTCAAGCGCGGTAAGACGGCGCAATTTTGGGAAAACCCGCGCCATGTCCGATGCTGTATCTCCGGTATATGCGCCGAGATCAAGCGCGTCGGTCACATTTGATGTTTCAAGCTTCTCGGTCATCATTTCGCACAAGCTGTCGTATGTACGCCGGAATAGCTGTTCGACCGTTCCGTAACGCTTATATATGCGCATATCGTCAAAAAGCGCTCTCGAATAATCGTCGCAAAGCAATTCGCGGATACGGTCCAGTCTGCCGGAGTTATTTTTTTCAAAATCGCCGTCATAAAGCTCACCGCCGACAACCGGAACATCGGGAATATAAAGCTCGCATTCTTCTGCAATTTTGATAATTCGTTTTTTGACGTCCGGCAAGGCAGACGCAAAGCTGACAAGTATTATCGGATCGCCAAACGCTTCCTTTATTTCCGAATATTTCATCACACGCATATCTTGAAAGTACTGCCCTCGAACAAACTCGTCGGAAGCAAACACCGCGGACGGAATAACTCCGACTCTTCCGAGCGCAGAGATGACCTTGTCGGCGCCGTCGCCCATACCATACAGAACAACGGGCTTTCCCGCCCCCGCCAGATACTGCCACAAATCCGGATAATCAAATATTCTGCCGTCAGTCATTTGAAAGAAAACCTATTGCGTTGTTGTAAAGCACGTCCTCTCTTTCGCGGGAGGTCAGCGGAACTTCGAAAAACAGCTTAAGATAATCATTAAGCGGCATTACCGGATAATCAGTCCCGAACATTACTCGTTTATATCCGCACTTTCGGAACAATTCCGCCGCACGCTCAGGAGTCATCGCCCAAAGCGCGCTTGAACAGTCATACCAGAGATTTTCAAGACCGAATAAGTATTCCTCCGCCTCGTCCCACGCTTTGTAACCTCCGAAATGAGCGGCCAAAATCTTCATCTTCGGAAACATTTTTGCAATTTTTGCAATCTTATCAGGCGATGAATAACGGTATTCCGGCCGATCGTCGCCTGCGTGAAGCACGAGTCTCATATTCAGCGCCTGCATTATTTCGTAAAGCGGAAGAAGCCTTTTGTCGTCGGTGTCAACTCCCTGTATGTCCGGATGAATCTTTACGCCTTGAAATCCCAGTTCCTTGCATCTTTTAACTTCCGACTCAAAATCACCGTAATCCTGATGCATTCCGGCAAAGCCTTCGGCTCGAAAGCCATGCGAGACAGCCAAAGCGCAGGCCTCCGCGAGCGTGTCGTTAACTTTTTTTACCTGATGAGCGTTTGTTGCAACTCCGAAAATGAAAAAGCCTTCAATCGAGGCGTTTCGCGCTTCGTTTTCAAGATCGCTTAGAGTTCCCTTACCCTGAACTTTAAAATTATAAAATTTTCCGAGATTTTCCGACGCCTTTTCGGCAATAGCATCAGGGTATATGTGCGCATGTGCGTCGATTATTCTATATTCGCTCAAGTTAAACACCTCTTACTGCCCACAGCGCAGGGCTTTGACTGCTTCTGACATATTCGCGGCTTTGAACACGGCCGAGCCGGCAACAATAACGTTTGCACCTGCTTTTATAACTTCAGCCGCATTTTCCGGAGTAATTCCTCCGTCAACTTCGATATCTGTATCAAGTCCGGCTGCTTCCGTGAGCGCTCGGGCCTGCTTTATTTTATCAAGCGCTGACAAAATAAATTTTTGACCTCCGAATCCCGGCTCGACAGACATTATAAGAATCATATCTGCAAGCCCCACCAAAGGCTCAAGCACCGAAACCGGAGTCGCGGGCTTTATCGTAACACCTGCTTTGACGCCGCACGAACGGATATACCTAAGCGTTTCAGCGCAATCGGAACACGCTTCCGTATGGACGGTTATAATATCTGAGCCTGCCTTAACAAAATCGTCGATATAACGTATCGGCTCGTTTATCATCAGATGAGTATCAAATACCAGTCCGCAAACCGGACGGCAGCATTTTATGACCGGAGCTCCGAATGAAATATTCGGCACGAACATTCCGTCCATAACATCTAAATGAACGTACTCGGCACCCGCTTCAGCGACACGATTCATATCATCTCCCATTTTTGAAAAATCGCATGACAAAACTGAGGGAGAAATTTTAATTTTCATTTTATTTGAAATCCTTTCAAGGTTTATCGCCCGAAATTTTAAAAAAACCTTTTGTATTCACGAAACACCGTCAAACCCGAAGATATCTGCACAGTGACGTAATTTATTGCTTGCCATATACTTTTAGTACGGAAGCTCCGCGGCACCGTCTGCGTACCGGACGTTACAAAAATCGGGATCGCAATGCTGATTACGCCGGCATGCCGCTTTATATATTTGTTGTAATCAGGCAGACTGCGTGCGCGGCAATACCGTCTCCGTTTCCCGTAAATCCGAGTTTTTCCTCGGTTGTCGCTTTAACACTGACGCGGTCTGCCTCGATTCCGAGAGCTTCTCCGATATTGCTCCGCATCTGTTCAATATAAGGAGCGAGCTTCGGTTTTTGTGCAATTACAGTCGCGTCGATATTACCGATGCTCCACCCTTTTACGCGGAGCAAACAAAGGACATGCCCTGCGAGCTTGAGACTGTCTGCGTCAAGGTATCTTTCATCGTTGTCCGGAAATATTTTTCCGATATCTCCCAGGCATGCTGCCCCGAGCAGCGCGTCCATTATGGCATGTACAAGCACGTCCGCATCCGAATGACCTAACAGACCTTTCTCGTAAGGAATATCCACTCCGCCGATCACAAGCCGTCTTCCTTCGCAAAGACGATGGACGTCATAGCCATGCCCAACTCTGAAATCACTCATTTTCTTTAACTTCCCTGCTTTCGCGGAATTTTAAAATCGCTTCGGCAACGGCAAAATCAACGGGATACGTAAGCTTGATATTTTCTCCTCCGCAATCGGTAAGATATATTTTGAATCCGATGTTTTCGACAAGCGTACAGTCGTCCGTAACCCGTGAATCGGCTCCGGTATATGCCGCGGCTCTGTAAAGATCCGTCCGAAAAGCCTGCGGCGTCTGCGCGTACCACAATCCGTCGCGTTCGATATTGCCGGTTATAAAACCATCGGCAGAATTTTTAACGGAGTCCCGCGCTTTTTCGGCGGCACAAGCCGCACCGTATTTGCACACATCACGCGCAACGGATTCAATCATCTCCGGAGTGACAAGGCATCTTGCAGCATCGTGAATAAATACATAATCGGACTCGTCCGAAATACACTTGAAGCCATTAAGAACCGATTCGCTTCTGCTGCTTCCGCCGGCAACGACTTTCACAACCTTTTTCCAGCCGTAGTTTTTAATAAACCCGTCGTATTCGCCAAGCTCGTCGTTTTTCGCGACAATAATTATTTCGTCAATAAAGCCGCACTCCTCAAATGCGTTTACAGAGCGGACAACAACAGGCATGCCTGCAACCTCGCAGAGCTGCTTTGAGCGGTGTCCGGCTCCCATTCTGCTTCCGTTTCCGGCAGCGACAATCACAACTGAATTGAAATATTTATAATGCGCCGTCTTAGGATCGAGCTTCGCGCCCACAGCCTTGGCAAAACTCTTCAAGCCCGGCATGGTTATTCTACCCAGTTTATAACGCCGTAATTTTTATCTGCCGGTCTCGGAGGAGCGGCTTCATATCCAAGAGCGGCGATTCCGCTGGCAATATAATCATGAGGAACTCCGAAACTGTCAAGCAGCGCTCTGACTTCCGGATCTCCGCAGCAGTCGCGCAGCTGATTGACCCAAACCGACCCGATTCCGAGCGAATGAGAAGCAAGAAAGATATTCTGGAGCGCGCAGGCGCAGTCGTCCCTGCCGTAAACGTGATCGGGCGAATACGAAGTTATAATAATCGCCGCGGGATCATAAAAATTGTAACCGGAAGGCGCGCCCATTGCTTTTGCTACTGCCGACGCCAGAGCAGATATTTTTTCTTTTTTGCTCACAACGGTAAAATGCCAAAGCTGACGGTTCCGTGCGCTCGGCGCAAAAATCGCTGCCTCTGCGATCTTTTCAAGATCTTCCTTTGCAATTTTTTTATCCGCAAAGCTTCTGACGCTTCTTCTTGATTTAATTAGCTCAAGCATTTCGTCCATTATATACCTCTCCTTTTAAAAAAATAATTCAAATTTAATATTACCATATTTTATAACGCATGTCAATAATGACTGTAAAACATGCCGCGCTTCTCCGGAATTTTACGTTCCGATTCACCGTCTCCGGTAAAATCGGAAAGCATAAGCTGTCATTTTATACTCCGTATTTAATCTTTATGCGCCCAAGCTTGTCGCCAAACGGTTTTGAAAACAGCTTCAGAAAAAACACGTTCGAGACAGAATAAATAACCGTATACGGTATTGCGGTGGCAAGCGCCGCAATATACAGCGAAAAACTGAATTGCCCGTTATACCACAGCACCGTCCACACATCCATGATGAAAGAATATACAATTCCCGACGCCGCACCGTAAACATAAAGCGCCGCGCGGCTTTTTAAAAGACGGTCGGAAAGCAGCCCCGCGACAAGTCCAATCATACCGAATGCGAACATCTGAAAAGGCGTCCAGGGACCCTGTCCGAAATAGAAATTTGAAATAAGCGCCGACATCGCCCCGACAAGAAAACCCGACTCTCCCCCGAGATACATTGCGCTGAAAATCGTAAGAGCCGTAACGGGTTTGAAAAAAGGAATAAATCTGCCCGCCACGGACAGCGCGGTCATCACAGACGCAATCACAATCCGTCGGTTTCCGGTTTTCTTTTTTTCAAATCCCGAGACAAAAAGCAATATGGCAAGCGCAGTCACCGCAAGCGAAACGTACGCGTACCGTTTTTCATCAAATACAACCGCGCCCGCCGCGACGGCTGCAGGAATCAGAACATAAGGCACCGTATACTTAATTACCTTTCTGACTGCTTTGTTTTTAATAACAATCATAATCCGTCCGCCTTCCGTTTTTTTTGCAGATCGCTTCGGCGTCGCTTACGGTCGATACATAATCAAAAAAGCCTCTAGTCATGCGGTTCACCGCAGTCGTATAAAAGCTGTTGTCGGCAAAAAAGTCCCGGGTAACGCTGCATGACGTGATTTCTCCCCGGAAAAACAACGCGCACCTGTCCGCGGTTTCAGCCGCAAATTCAACGTCGTGCGTGACAATTACAACGGTAACGCCGTTTTGCGAAAGCTGTCTGAGAATTCCGGTAAGCAGCCGCTTCATGTTGGCGTCAAGCCCTTTCGTCGGTTCGTCAAGCAGCAAAAGCCTCGGTTTTGACGCCAGCACTTTTGCAAGCGCGACAAGCTGCTGCTCGCCTCCCGAAAGATCGTACGGATGCCGCTTCATAAGCGAAGTCAGATCGAACGGCAGTCCGTCACCGTCCGTTTTGGCATCTGCAAGCTCTTCTTCAACCGTATTGCAAATAAACACCGTCTGAACATCCTGAGGCAGAAGCGCAAGGCAGTTTTTGTAAAGCGAACGGTTTTTATAGTCGCCAAGCTTTTTGCCGAATATGCTTATCTGTCCGTAATAGGGCTTTATCAGCGCTGAGGCGGCGGAAAGAGCCGTTGATTTTCCCGAACCGTTTCCTCCGAGAATGCAGAATATCTCATTTTCGAATACTTCAAAGGACAATCCTTTAAGCACATCGGGAAGCTCTCTTGAATATCTGAAAAACACATCTTTGAATTT
Organism: Bacillota bacterium; assembly: GCA_029219205.1. Classification (GTDB taxonomy): domain Bacteria; phylum Bacillota; class Clostridia; order Oscillospirales; family CAG-272; genus SUG1495. The sequence goes on from JAQXSY010000185.1 coordinate 12,002, forward strand.
AAGAGCCGTTTTCCCGGAATGCTTATATTCGGAAGACGGCAGCTTGCGGACCGAATTTAAAAAACTGCTTTCTATAAAATTTCGGCCTTCGCGTACCGTAAGCGGACAAACGCCCTCTCCTCCCAGACGCAAAAACAGCCTCACAGCCGCAGGCATTCCCAGAGCGAGTTCAGGATCGCTTATTGCCGACGCAACTGAACGCGGTTCGCCGTATCCGGCAAGAGCGCCGTTTTGCATAACCAAAAGCTTGTCCGAAACCGGTATGACTTCCTCGAGACGGTGCTCTATCATAATAACAGTTACAGACAATTCCCGGTTAAGCTTTACGACAGACGATATAAATTCCGATGCAGCAATCGGATCAAGCTGTGCGGTCGGCTCGTCGAGCAGCAAAACATCCGGCTGCATAACCATAACCGAAGCGAGATTCAGCAGCTGTTTTTGACCGCCCGACAATTCCGTAACATTTTTTTCAAACCAATCCTCAATTCCGAAAAAACACGCCGTTTCCGCCACACGCCGACGGATTATCTCGCTTTGAATGTTCATGTTTTCAAGCCCGAACGCAAGTTCGTGCCAGACTTTGTCTGTTACGATCTGCTGCTCGGGCAGCTGCGTTACGTATCCGATCCGGCAGGCAGAGGTTTTGTCGTCAAGCACCTCCAAACGCTTGCCGCAATACATGATATCGCCCTTTTTTTCTCCGAGAGGAGCAAGTTCGCGCTTAAACAAACGCAAAAGAGTTGATTTTCCGCTGCCTGTCGCGCCGCATACCGTAACAAACTCTCCGCGCTCGACTGAAAAAGACACTTCACGAACCGCAGGCGTTTTGCATTGAGGATATATGAAGCTCAGATCCTTGACCGAAAATATTTCCATCTGACATTCTCCCTGATTTCCGCATACGCGGGCAATAAAACCAATAGTCCGTATGATGAATACGCGCAGACCGACAACGGCGTAAGTTTAATTGCTTCCATGGCAGGATAGAAGACAAAATCAAGCTTCCCCGAAAAGATACCCGCCATTGTAAAGGCTGAAAGTATAAGCGCTACGGTTAAAACAGCAAAATCCGAAGGGCAAAAGCGGTATCTTGCATAAAAGCTTCTCCGCCCGATCCCGCATCCGCGCGCAGACATACTGTCCGCCGTTACTATGCCGTTTTCAAGCGCCCACGTCGTTACAATCGAAAAAACTCGCGCACCGCTTCTAACCGAATCCACAGCGCTGCCGTCATCATACAAGCCGAGCGCCTCCTGAGAGTTTCTGACTTTTTTTGTCTGCATTCCGAACAGGGGAACGGTACGCATAATCATCGAAACCGTCAGAGCAAGCTTCGGAGAAACCGCTCCGAACAAATTCATAAGTTTGTCACAGGTCATCAATGCCGAAAATGACCTTGACCAGTACAAAACGGAAGTAATAACCGTCCCCGCCGTCAATCCGTAAGCGAGCGATTCAAACGTAACAGGACTATCGTTAAGTACAAAAAGCACGGTTTTGCCGTTATGATAAACAAGCGGATTTATCAGCGACGAAAAAGCAAACAGGCACAAGCAAAACAGATGAAATCCGGGTTTGCCCTTTTCTTTCCGCGTCAACACCTGAAAAACGGCACCGAAAAGCGAGAGAGCGGCTATAATCGGATTCATACAGAACATGGCAATTCCTGCCGTAATCAAATAATATACAAAAACAATGACGGGATTCCAGCTGTCCGCCGATCTCATAGTGCCGCCTCCTATTCTTTTCAGTTACCGACGTCGCGTCCGAGATCGCATGTATAAAGCCATTCAATCCGGTCTCCGTCGGAAAGAATGTATTCTCCGCATCCCACCGAGGGCGCTTCCCCGTTTACATGATATACCCAGCCCGACAAATCTCCGAAATCATATTCGTAAAGATAATTTATTCCGGAAATATATGCAAATCTTTGCGCTCCGATCGACGAGCCCTTGTTATCAATTTTTATACCGTATTTTTTTGCCGCGGCGACCAATACGTCGTAGACGCTGTCCCCATCGCAGATTTCAAGCTCGCTTAACGGCAAAATCACGCCGTCCTGAGGGATGTATTCATTTCCAGTTTTTCCGATAACGGTATCGCAGCGTATCGTTATAAAAACCTTTCCTATGGCGTTTTCCTTTGTTTCTCCGCTGTAATAGCTGTCTGCAGGCTGAATATCAATAAAAATCACAAACGCCGTCAGAACTGCGCTCGCAGCCAAAACAAAAATATAATTCTTAAAGCTCTTTTTACCTTTAATTCGTATAATCAGGCAAAATACCGCGGCAGCGAAAAAAATACCTATGCAGATCCATACTTTGACTCCGCCGGGCAAAAAGCTGTGTTCGCTCTCCGCCGCGCTTGACGTTTCGTCATTAACGCCGGAGGTTTCGGTAACGGGCGCGGGCTCCTGCTGTTCTTCATCAAGTACATAAAGAGGTCCGAGTCCCGAGCGCTGACGCCCTACGGAAACAAGAGAAAAAAACGCCTGCGTCGTCGCAGTTTGATTTGTGCCGCCTCCGAGCGTGTGGCAAAAGCTCCCGTCAGGAAGACGGTACTTAAGAATGCCGTCAATAAGCGTAACGCCGTTTTTAACAAAGCGTTCGTCTTTTGTCGGGTCAATGCCAAGCGAGGTAAGCGCAGTTATTACCTGTGCCGTGCTTTCCGGATTCTCGGTTCCGTAGCTCTTAAAATCTCCGCCGTCAAGCTGTTTTGCGCCGAGGAACGCAAGCGCGCCTTCAACCGCCTCCGCAACGCCGTTTTCACCGTAATGAGGCGCAAGCACCTGAACTGTCATTGCAGTGACGTCAACATCCGAATTATCTCCGTTAAGCGCCCATCCTCCGTCGGAAAGCCTCAGATTCAAGATAGTATCAATTATTCCTCTCTCGTCGTATTCTTCGGAAACAACGCCGTTATTTTGAAGATGCAGCCCAAATATCAGACTCATTATTCCCTGCTTTCCGACGGTTTTATCCGGAGTATCACTAACATACTCAAGCGATTTTCTTCCGCAGAAAGTCAGAACAAGCGCATATTTCTGCCGAGTTGCCGCACTTAAAACGCTGTTTTCCGAAATATAATCCTCAAGTTTATTTACATACGATGTAAAATCATATCCGCCGTTATACTGGCGCAGCGCCAGCACGTACCATTCCGACAAAACTCCGGCATTTGATGCAAGCTCGCCGTCGATCCATCCCTGTACGTCTCCGCCGCACGTGTATGCAATAATACCGCCGATGATATCCTGAATTTCATCGGCGGTATCGTTTTCGGCTCCAACGCCCACCGTGCTCAAAATAAGCACGGCAAGTACCGCAAACAAACAGCAGCGCGTCAAAACCGACAGTTTATTCTTCATAAGCTTTTTTGCGCCAAATGATGACCATAGAAACAACCGCCGCCGACGCCGCCGCAACGATCATGAGATAATTATCTCCGGTCTGCGGAGCGCTCTCCGTAACCGAAGCAACGCACACGGGAGGAACAAGCAGCTGAGAATCCGACTTTGCGCTTATAACAACAGTTCCCGCCTTGTCGAGCACAATAACCGCCTCTCCGTTTTCATCTGTTCTGACGCCTGTCAGAGCTCCGTCCACGGTAATCTCGGCGCCTGCAACCGGAAGCGTAATGGGCATCCAGTTTTCGTCATAACCTGCCGCAGTCAGAGTGAGTTCAAGCGTTTCTCCGGCAACCGCGTCAACCGCGCCTGACTCAAAATAGCAGTATACATCGGAATATCCTGCCGCGTCGGCGTAAATAAACGCGTCGATAACGTCTCCAGCCTGAATCAAGTCTGTCAGTCCCAACGCCGGAGCGTTGTTTACGTAATAACCGTAGCTGCCTCCGTTTTCAATGCCCCACAGCTTTTGTATTGAAAGTCCCCATTCGCTTTTCACAGAAGCATAACCTGCGTCTGCGCCGCCGTCGTAAAACGCTTCGTGAGCAAGTAAAAGCGCGTCATTTATAGTCAGACTGCCGTCGTTGTCCGCGTCTGTAACGGTTATTGATTGTCTTGCAACAGCAAGATTTCCGTCAGATACAGTAACATAGACCTGTATCGATTCATCGGCAAACGCCTGCAGACTGAAAATGCCGATCAGAACAGAGGCAATAAGCAAAGCCATAATTGTTTTTTTCATCTTTTTTCTCCTTTGAAAAACAAAAAATAAATGCAATCGCCGTTTTTCAGGATATCCGAGCAAGAACCGCAAAAAAAGCGCTCTTATCATCACTTAAGACAATAAAAGCGCAGCAAATTCACAGAACCCGAAAGAGCGCAGACCCCGCACTTTCCCCTCGGGATAATAAAACGGCTGCACTTTTCTGACCCAAAAATGTTTCGGTTTGACCGATAACCAAAGCTTATGCGGCAGGTATTCCGACTTATGAGATACTCAATTACGGTAATGGCGGTTGCGCCGGAATCGCACCGGACTTCCCCCTCATCTGTATAAAACAGAACCGCACAGCATTATAATTATTTAATTTTTCATCAGTATAACACAAAAGCTTGTTTTTGTCAACAAGCTTTTTAAGATACAATATTTCGTTTTCGATTCGACGGAGCAGTCATTTTACCGGTGCGATATGATTTATCATACTTGCGAGGTAGCCTGCTCCGAAGCCGTTGTCAATGTTTACGACAGACACGCCTCCGGAACATGAGTTCAGCATCGACAGAAGCGCAGACAGCCCCCCGAAAGATGCGCCGTACCCAACGCTCGTCGGGACCGCAATGACCGGGCAGTCCGCCAATCCTCCGATTACGCTTGCAAGAGCGCCCTCCATTCCGGCAACCGCAATTATAACGGACGCGCTCATAATCTCGTCCATATGTGACAGCAGCCGGTGCAAACCTGCGACTCCAACGTCATACAGTCTTGTAACGCTGTTTCCGTGAACCTCCGCTGTAACCGCAGCTTCCTCCGCAACCGGAAGATCAGACGTTCCGCCGGTCGCAACGACAATCCTGCCTATGCCGCTCGGTTCGGGAATTTCTCCGACAATTCCGAGTTTTGCGTCATCACGATAATCAAGTTTATGGAATTTCATGACATATTCTGCCGATTCTTTTGAAAAACGTGTTATCAGAATCGTTTGAACGTCATTTTCAAGCATCGTTCCGATAATTCCGGCAATCTGGTCGGGCGTTTTCCCGGCGCCGTATATAACTTCGGCAGCGCCCTGAAGCACGCCGCGGTGCAAATCAACCTTTGCGTAACCTATGTCCTTGAACGGCTCCTTTTTTATTGAGAGCATGGCCTCGTCGACCGATATTTCACCGTTTTTCAACGCTTCAAGCGTCCTTCTGACTTCACTGTTCATCACGTGCCTCCAGATCAAGCAAAACCGCTCCGTAATACTTTTTCAGTTCTCTGACAATTTCTTCTCGCTTTTCCAAAACAAGCATAAGCTGATCCTTTTTTACCTGAATCTTCGCCGTTTTACCGAATGTACGCACTCTGAAGTCGCAAAATCCAAGGCTGAACATAAATTTTTCCGCATCCTCCGCGGCGCAAAGCTTCTCGCTTGTAATCTCCTCTCCCGTGATAATCCTGGTTGCAAGGCAAGCGTAAGCCGGTTTATTCCAGGTGAAAAGTCCCGCCTTTTCCGAGAGACTCCGAATTTCGCTTTTTGTAAGTCCGCAGATTCTCAGCGGCGATTCAACCTTAAGCTCCTCAAGAGCGCGCATACCCGGCCGGTCGGATGAGTTGTCCGATGCGTTTGTTCCGTCAAGCACAAGCGTATAGCCGTCCGCGCGCGCCGCTTCGGCGATAGCTTCAAAAATCAGCTTTTTACAGTAATAACAGCGATCCGGAGGATTTGACGTGATCTCAGGGCGCTTCATAACATCAACCTCAATCACCCTTATTTTCACGCCCAAATCGCCGGCCATTCTGAGAGCGTCTTCAATCTCAAACTGAGGCTGAAATGCCGACTTGCACAAGTACGCGCGTACATCCGCTCCGCAGGCTGAGGCAAAGTAAAG
>JAQXSY010000186.1 GCA_029219205.1 Bacillota bacterium
AAAGATAAAATAAAATCAAGCTTCTGCGTTTTATCCGCATAGGCTTGATTTTTTTCTTGACGTTAATAGAAATATGTTATATACTGTTATATACCGTTTTAAAAAGCATAAATTCTTTTTTAAAAGGATTTTAAAAAGGCAAAAAGTTTTTAAGTTAAAGAAAATTGTTATACGAAAGAGTGATATTATGGATAATAACAAACGTCCACACAGCAGGAATAAAAACGTTTCGTCAGGCTCCGCATCAGCCGGAAAAGGCAATTCTGTCGGCGGAAGTTCTGTCGGAAACGGTGGCAGAATCAGCTCGAACGGCAGAAACGCATCCGGCGGAGGGGAACCGTTCACGGGCAGTTCACCGGGAATGCGCGGCGGCGGGATGAGTGTTCGGAGATCATCCGGAAAAAGAAATCCGATTTTAATTTTAATCGTGATAGTAGTTCTGTTTCTTATAGTGCGTTCATTCTCCGGAAAGGAAGGATTCTTTGGAGGAATTTCCGACGGCGGCGAAACAACGAACTCAACGCCCCAACAGTCAGTATCTGGAAATCTCGACACAGGAGTTTCAGAAGACGCGCGCGACAAACGTGTAAAGCTTCTCGGCAACGGCAACGATACGGTCACCGTAATGGTTTACATGTGCGGCACTGACCTTGAATCAAAATACAAAATGGCAACTGCCGATCTTTCGGAAATGATGAACGCGTCAATATCCGATAAAGTCAACGTTATCGTTGAAACCGGAGGATGCAAGCAATGGCAGAACAGCGTCGTTTCAAGCTCGGTCAACCAGATTTATAAAATTGAATCCGGTAAAATGAAAAAGCTCGAATCAAATTTCGGTTCGAAAGCAATGACCGACCCGGACACTCTTTCTGAATTTATAAAATACTGTTCTAACAACTATCCCGCAAACCGGAATATACTGATTTTCTGGGATCATGGCGGCGGAAGCATTTCAGGATACGGTTACGATGAAAAATTCCCCTCGTCATCTTCCATGACTCTGACAAAAATCAATTCCGCGCTAAAAAATGCCGGCTGCATTTTCGACGCAATAGGCTTTGATGCATGCCTCATGAGTACGCTCGAAAACGCATTGGTCTGCGGCAGCTATGCCGACTATCTCATCGCGTCCGAAGAGCTTGAACCGGGAACCGGATGGTATTACACCGGCTGGTTGACAAAACTGTCTGAAAACACGTCGATCAGCACTGTGCAGCTGTCAAAAAATATCATTGACGATTATTTGTCAAGTAACCGCAGCACCGGCGCAAAGGTTACACTGTCGCTGATTGATCTTGCCGAACTTGAGGGAACCGTCCCCGCAGCGCTTAATAACTTCGCCTCTTCAACAAATGAGCTTATCAAAGGCGACGATTATAAGCTTGTCTCAAACGCGCGCGCAAATGTCAGACAGTTTTCTGAAAAAAACCGGATTAACCAAGTTGATCTTATTGACCTCGCGGAGAGAATCGGCACTGAAGAAGCAAAAAAATTGTCAAATGCGCTTAAAGGCTGCGTAAAATATAACGGAACTAATATATCCGGCGCAAACGGTGTAAGCATTTATTTTCCTTACGAATCGCTGAAAACCGTAAACAACGCAGTATCGGTTTACAACTCAATAGGCATAGATGAAGAATATGTGGATTGCATCAAGAGCTTTGCAAGTTTGGAATCAGCTGGTCAGATAACCGCCGCATCGTCCCAACCTTCGCTTTTCGGAGGAGGAAGCGACCTTCTCGGAGGAATTCTCGAAGCTCTTGCCGGTTCAACTCAGTCACTTTCGGGCACATCGTTCCAGTCCGCACTGCCTTCCCTGCTCGGCAGCTTCACAAATTCTTTCGGCTCAATTTCAAGCGGTTCAAGTCTGAATATCTCCTCGGTAATAAGCCTGCTTTCAGGTATCAGTGAAAAAACGCTTCCCGAAGAGTTTTCGTGGATGGATAAAGACCTCATATACGCTTCAGCAGAAAAAATATCCTCCGAATTTATCGATCCCGGACGAATAACCGTAAGCCAACTGGAAGGAAATCCGGTTCTGACTCTTACCGACGACGAATGGAGCCTGATACAAACCGTCGAATTGAATGTATACGTTGACGACGGAGACGGTTTTATCGACCTCGGGCTCGACAACACTTTCAGCTGGTACGACGACAACAGTATGCTGCTTGACACAGACGGAACGTGGCTCACGGTAAACGGCAGCGTATGCGCATACTATATGGTTTCAGACACTCAGAATTCCGACGGCACATGGACAACAACCGGACGCATTCCGGCACTGCTCAACGGAACGAGAGTTGATCTTCAGGTCGTCTTTGAATCGGACAGCGCGGACGGCGTTATCACCGGCGCTCATCCGGTTTACGGTGATGAAACCGACACTCAGGCAAAAGCTTTCATTGAGATAAATCAGGGCGACATAATCCAGTTCATCGCAGACTATTATTCATACAGCGGTGAATTTTCAGATGTATACGAGCTTGGCGATCCGATCAAAGTCGGCTCATCTAAGCTGAAACTCAGCAACATGAAACTCGACAATGAGCTTAGCGTAACATACCGTCTTACCGACATATACGGCAACCGTTACTGGACGCCGGCGCTTAGATACTAAAAAATCGACTGCAAAGATTTCATAAAAACGCAGACAAAACAAAGACCGCTTGCCTTGACAGCAGACGGTCTTTTTATCTTCAAAATTATGAGAAAAGATAAGCAGAATGCTCAAACTCCGCTTTTCTTTTTTACGGCAGACATCCGGCATAAATTTACGGACGAATTTCTGTGTTTGACGTTGCATACCACGCATTTTCGCTTATCCGACAGAATCGCAGCGCACGGTTATGCGGTTTTGTCCGCCAATCGTACAGGTGAAAAGTGTAAGCGGCCAGCCGCTTGAAGTCATGATTTCTATATCGGTCGGCTTCAAAATCTCAATCTCTGCAACCCGAAAACAAAAGGAATTTCCGCTTACATCTAAAAATGAAACCTCATCACCGACGGATATTTTTTTCAGACCGCCAAAATGTGCAGAGTAGTCGTGCGCAGCAATAACGAAATTACCCTGATAAACCGAACCGAAGTAACGGCACGGCGCAATTTTAAGGTTCGGATAACTCCACTCGCTCATAACCGGAATCTCAACGGAGATTGCCGGAATAGACAGCACGCCGATATAATCATGTCCGTCGATTTCTATCACGGGCATTTCCATTCCGGGGTTTAGAATGTAGTCCGGAATCTCAATTTCATCCGGCTGCGGCAGAGTGTTTTCAGAATTGTCATCGCGGTATTCTTCTTCGGTTTCAGTAGATTTATCGTTTATCGCGGAATTTAATTCTCCCAATACAGATTCTGCTGCCTCACCTGCACGGTGCTGATCCCACAGGTTGTATCCGGTTAAGACAACGGCGGCAACCAGCAAAAGCAGGCCTGCCGCCATAAAGCCAACTCCTTTTTTCTTATTCGTCATGGCTTCCTTTCCATTTCACAAATCCGACCAGAATCAAGCCGATTCCGCAAACGCTTAAAACCCCGACCGGCCACCAAAGCATTCCGGTCTGAGGAAGTTTATCAGTATTATCCGGAGGCACTGTGCTGCTTTCCTCAACAGGTTTGTCTGGTTTGTCGGGAATGTCCTCAATGGTGTTGGTTATTACAAAGGTTATACCTTCTTGATTCATTACCATCGTATAGCCATCAGGAACTTCCTTCTCTATGACCGTCCAGATGTAACTATTGTTCAGATCCTCCCATGTATAACTCCAGTTGTTCTTTTCATCTAATGTCACGGTATCAAATACCGTACCGTCACGCAGCAGTTCAACCTCGATACTTTGCGGACGACTGATTTCAGATTCGCTGTCATTCCAAATTTTTATTACTTTACGTTTGACTGTGCCTTTATCCTCGCCATGATCGTTGGTGATGTACTTTGGGTCGGCGGTTACATTGTAAACCCAACCCTCGTTTTCATCGTAAAGATTTGGCAGACAGATCAGAAATGTCTGCGGCGTGATAGTCTTGTTACCAATCACGGATGCTTTTCCAATGACAAGATACAGTCCGACATTCAAATCGCGGAAAACCAGACGGCCTTCTGCGTTTGTTTTTCCCGTATCGGCAGGCTCCGGCTTGTCTCTTCCAACATACACCTCTAAAGTCTGCGCCAAGGCCCGCCATCCCGACCAGTCCTGCTCAAGAGATACTTTATAATCCGCAAAAGCACCGGTCAGAGACAGCTCGCCCGTTGTGCTGATTACAGCAACCTGATAAACGGAAAACTCAACTCCGCCAAAGCTATATTCCAATGTCAAAGTACATTTCATATCGGTTTTCACCGGATCAAGGGCGAAAGTCTGCATAGGGAGAAATGTCAGTATCAGCAAAATGCCGACAACCGATGCCAACAGTCTGCCTGTTTTATTTTTCATACGACTTTCCTCCTCTTTTTTTTCGTCTCTTATGAGTATCTTCGATATAGACAATAATAAGCAGCAACAGCAGCATTGGAACTGCGACCGCAGGCGCCACAATCAGCGGCTCGATCTGCATTGCATCTGCCGTAACACGGACAGAGCTCACATTCGCAAGATTCTCGACGCGGTGTCCACGTACCAGCAACCGATGGGTGTTGATGCCGTAGGGAGTGCAAGTGACAAGGGTGCAGTAGTCTTTTCCCTCGACAATCTCCAGCTCCTCAATTTCATAAGGCTCAACAATTCTGATCTGATCCACCTCATAGGTCAGTACCTCATCCAGTATACGCAGGATAAACACATCGCATTCCGACAGTTTATCCAAATCACTGAACAATTTTGCACTGGGAAGTCCTCGATGCCCGGACAGCACACAATGCGTGCCTTCGCCGCCGGTGGGAAGTGAAGTTCCGGCGATATGGCCGACAGCAATTTGAAGCACGGCGTCGTTTGTTCCGTGATAGATTGGCAGAGAACATTTTATCTCCGGAATTTCGATATACCCCATAATACCCGAACCGGAAATATTCAGCAAACTGTCATACTCGTTTTTTTCCTCGTCGGACAAGGTATATCGGTCTTGTTTTGTTTTCAATGCGCTATTGTATTCTTCAGCGTCATTCCAAATCAGGTTGTAATCAGTATCATTCATATTTACAACATCTTCGGCATAGTTTGCAATAGCGCGTGACTGATGAAAAGAGTTCCAGTAGTCACTGATGGTTGGATACAGCAGCAGGGACAGGCCTGTAATAAATACGATAACCAATAATATAGTAGAAAGTTGTTTTTTCATTGCAGGCTTCTCCTCGCTGCTGTATCCGTGGAGTTAAAACTCCGCGAATACAGCAGGAAACAAATGCTTAATCTCAG
>JAQXSY010000187.1 GCA_029219205.1 Bacillota bacterium
AAGCTGTACGAACGCTGCCGAATACTGAAAAGCGATTACAAGGATGTTCTGCGAGGATGCGCCGGAAGAGAAAAATTTGATCTGATCTTTCTCGACCCGCCCTACAAAAGCGACATGCTTCAGGACGCGCTCAAAAGAATCGATTATCACGATCTCCTGAATGTTTCAGGCTTGATAATTTGTGAAAACGAAACGCCCGAACCCATTTGCTTTGACGGTTACAGTATTTTAAAATACAATAAATACGGCAGGGCGTGTATAACAATACTCACAAAGGAGCGGGAATAAATGAGCACGACCGCGCTTATAGCCGGAAGCTTTGATCCTCCCTCAAAAGGTCACGCCGATCTTATCGGCAGAGCTGCAGGGCTTTTTGACCGTGTTTACGTCACAGTCTTCGTGAATTCGGAAAAAAAACCATTGTTTTCGCTCGAGCAAAGACTGCACATGCTGTCGCTTATGTGCGGCGGATACATAAACGTCACGGCTGAAATGTACAGCGGTCTGCTTGCGGATTTTGCCGAAGAAAAGGGCGTTTCCGTTATTGTAAAAGGTATTCGAAACGCTTCCGACGCAGCTTACGAGCTTGAACTCGCCGACGTAAACGCAAAACTGCTTCCCGGGCTTGAAACAGTTTTTTTGCCGTCAAAGCCGGAATTTATAAGCACCAGTTCGACGGTTATACGCGAAATGATAAAATACAAAAAGAGCATATCTCCCTATGTCACCCCGGAAGTTGAGCAATATATTCATTCCATTTTAATGCGCTAATGTAATTGCTTGGAAAAAACGACCGTTTGTTCGTTTTTTATTCAGACAATGAAAAAATATGTTCGATTAATTGAAAAATTCCAAAAAAATTACTTCCAAAAAACATATTTTTCATTGAAAAAACAAATGTTTTCCCGTATAATTAATGTACAGTGTGGTGGAAAGTGGTGGATTGTGGTAAGTTTTTACCGCAATTAACCTTTAAAACCCACGTCTTCCGGAAAAGGAGAGGTACATTAATGTTTTGCGGCGAATACAGTCATGCTGTCGATTCCAAAAACCGTATAATTCTGCCGTCAAAACTACGCGAACAACTCGGCGAGCAGGTTGTGCTTACCAAAAGTGTAGACAAGTGCCTTTCGCTTTATCCTTCCGACGCATGGACGATATTTACCGAGAAGCTCGATACGCTTCCGGCAACCGAAACAAGAAAAGTCAAGCGTTTTCTCTACGCCGCGGCATTTGAGACTCAGATTGACGGACAGGGACGCATCCTTCTTCCGCCTAATCTGTGCGAATACGCCGGAATTTCGAAAAACGTCCGCGTTGCCGGCGTCGGAGATCACGTTGAAATTTGGGACGAAGCTCTATGGAACGCCGAACTCGGCGATGAGAACGCGTCCGAAATAGCCGACACTCTTCTGAAACTTGGATTCTGATGTCACAGGAGTTTATTCATATACCGGTGCTTCTCAGCGAAACAATTGAATCTCTTGCAATAAAGCCGGACGGACTGTACGTTGACTGTACGACCGGCGGCGGCGGACATTCGTTTGAAATCGTTAAAAAGCTCTCCGAAGGCGGACGTCTGATTGCTATTGATCAGGACTCGGCGGCGCTCGAGGCCGCAGGAAAAAAGCTTGCTCCCTTTTCGGACCGCGTAACTTTTATACACGACAATTTTTTAAATCTTGAATCGATTCTCGGCGGCGCACAGCCGGACGGAATTCTTATGGATCTCGGCGTTTCTTCTTATCAGATTGATACTCCCGAACGCGGTTTTTCGTATATGAAAGACGCTCCGCTTGACATGAGAATGAATCCCGGCGCTTCCCTTTCAGCTTTCAATGTTGTCAACGATTATTCCGAAGAAGAGCTCGCAAGAATCATTTTTGAATACGGCGAGGAGCGTTTCTCGCGTAAAATAGCTTCAAGCATAGTCAGACGCAGAGCAGAAAAGCCCGTTGAAACAACATTCGAGCTTGCGTCAATTGTTTCGGAATCAGTACCCCGTAACCCGCATGAACCTCATCCGGAAAAACGAACGTTTCAGGCAATACGGATTGAAGTCAACGGCGAACTTGACGTTATCGAACCTGCGATCAGAGCGGGGGCGGCGGCGCTCAAACCCGGCGGCAGACTTTCGGTTATAACCTTTCATTCGCTTGAAGACCGGATAGTCAAGCGCGTATTTGCGGAGCTGATCAAAGGGTGCGTTTGTCCCCCGGAATTTCCGGTATGCGTATGCGGAAAAGTCCCGGTGCTTAAACCCGTCACAAAAAAACCCATCACCGCAGCAAATGAAGAACTTGAGCTCAATACGCGCTCGCACAGCGCAAAACTCCGCTCAGCTGAAAAGCTTTAATTAACGATTATTCCCGTCTATCGGTAAAAATATATTCACAAAGGAGGCTATACCATGACCTACGATCTTACAAACGGAAAAAGAAAAATGGTCAAGGTATATAATACGGAGAGCACGGCAGCAGCCGAAACAGGCGCGGTTTCCCGCCGCCGGACGGTTTCCGGATCCGTCAGCGCAGACGTAACAAGACGCCGCAATTATTCGCGCACTCCGAATATGTCGCATCCCAACTCGAAAATCAAAAAACCTTCCGTTTCGATAAATATTGATATGCCCAAAAAGCCGGCAGCTGTTCCGGTAGCCGCTCTCCGCGCTAAGCCGAGAGTTAGAACCGTCGCCGCCGAAAAGCGCAATCCCTTTCCTTTCGCCGTGCTGATGACCGCTGTTATCTGTACGATGCTCTTCATGTATATGGTATATAATATTGTTGAGATAAATGAGTACACGCTCGGCATTTCCGAGCTGAAGAGCACGCTTTCCGAGCTTCAGACGCGCGAGAAAGAGCTTGAACTCAAGCTTGAAAAGAAAAACGATCTGAGCGTAATCGAAGAAAAAGCTTCCGCGCTCGGCATGGTCAAGATATACAGCGTATCAAAACAATATGTTAACGTACATAACGAAGATAAAATTGACGTTCTCACCGGAAACCGGTCAGATTCAAATTAAACAAAGCTGTTGAGGAATATATCCAAAGTCCGAATAATAATATTATATTGGTATCAACTGAGGGTGGAGTGGTGTAGTTTTTGTTATACTCTTTACTCTCATTTTGATTTTCAAGCCGTAAATATTCATTTAAAGGAAGGTATAATCATAGAATGAATAAAGCGTCGAAAAGGATCCGCGAGCTTCCGGGCAGAGGACTGGCGTTGCTCATACTCTGTCTTGCGGTCTGGTGCGCTATAATTATCAGACTGATAAAGCTTCAGATCATTGATTACGACAAATATCTTTCACTTGTTATTGACAACATTCAGATAGAAACTTCGGTAACCGCCGAACGCGGCATAATATACGACCGGAATATGATCCAGCTTGCCACAAACAACACCGTGTGGAGAGTCTTTATTTCCCCCGGCACCATCGCAGACATGGAGCAAGCAAAGCTTATTGCAAGCGGACTTTCGGAAATACTCGGAGTTGAATACTCGGACGTCATCGAACGAGCGCAAAAGACCTGGCGCCTTGATGAAACAATCAAACGAAACGTCGAAGATGAAAAAGCGGACGAAGTCCGCGAATTTATAAAAGAAAACAATCTTGAAAAGCAGATATACCTTCAGGCTTCTTCCGCACGGTATTACCCGTTCGGATCGCTCGCAGCGCAGACAATCGGCGTTGTCGGAACTGACGGAGGACTTATCGGACTCGAATTACAATACGACTCATTTCTGACCGGAGTTTCCGGCAGATATATCTCCGCAAAAAACGCCCGCGGACTGAGCATGCCGTACAAATACGATACATACATCGACGCTTCAAACGGGGCAAACATCGTATCAACTCTTGACGTAACCATGCAGCTGGCGCTGGAAAAACAGCTGAAGCAAACCTATGAGGATTCGTCCCCTCTCAACCGTGTAACCGGCATCGCAATCGATGTAAACACCGGCGCCATACGCGCCATGGGAACGTACCCTGATTTTGACCTGAATTCCCCCTACGTTCTCGACAAGGATTCGCAATATAAGCTTGACAACTGCGGATACGCCGCCGGAAGCGCTGAATACAACACAATGTATCAGAACCTGCTCTACTCTCTATGGAAAAACAAAGCAGTATCAGAGCTTTACGAGCCCGGATCGACATTTAAGGTTATCACAACCGGAATGTGCCTTGAAGAAAACGTGATAAAATGGGACGATCAGTTTTTCTGTTCAGCCAACGGACTTGTTGTCATACCGGGGGTTTCTCCGGTACACTGCCACAAACGTTCCGGACACGGTCTGGTAACGTACAGAGTAGGACTTCAGCAATCCTGCAACCCGACGCTCATGCAGGCTGCCGCGCGTCTGGGCAGAGAAAAATTCTACAACTATTTTAAAGCGTTCGGATACACGGAAAAAAGCGGAGTCGATCTTCCCGGAGAAGCTACGCCGTATTATCACAGCTACAATAACTTTAACGCGCTTGAGCTTGCCGTGTGCTCGTTCGGTCAGACGTTTAAGGTAACCGCCCTCCAGCAGATCACCGCCATATCGGCAGTCGCAAACGGCGGAAATCTTCTTACTCCGTATCTTGTTGAACAAATCATAGACGACAACGGAAACGTGCTCTACCAGCACGAAACGGAAATTCGACGCCAGGTTATAAGTTCCGAGGTTTGCAGCTCCATCGCCGAAGTTCTCGAAGAAGGAGTTGCAGGAAACGGAGGAGCAAAAAACACTTATGTGCCTGGTTATAAAATCGCCGCAAAAACCGGTACCTCGGAAGTTCGGGATATACTCGACGAAAACGGTCAGTCATATCTGCGCGTCGGTTCAACCGTTGCGTTCGCCCCTTCGGACGATCCTCAGATCGCCGTTATAATCGTCGTTGACCAGCCACAGTGCGAATCGGTCTACGGAAGCATCGTCGCTGCTCCTTATGTTGCAAAATATCTTGAAGAAATTCTTCCGTATCTCGGAGTTGAGCGCAATTATTCCGAAGAAGAGCTTGCCAAGCTTTCGGTAAGCGTTAAAAACTACGTGGGTTGGCCGGTTAAAGACGCAACGCTTGACATAGGAAACAGAAAAATCAACTATGAGGTAAAGGGAGACGGCGATATAGTTACGTATCAGATTCCCGCAAGCGGCAACACAATTAATAAAGAAACAGGAAAAATTATTATTTACACCGGAAGCGCGGAGCCGGAAGCGGATATCGAAGTTCCGAAGGTTACCGGTATGACATCGTCAAACGCCAACAGAACTCTGGTAAACGCCGGACTTAACGTCGTGTTTGAAGGTGCAACCCAAAGCGCTGAAGGAGCCGTTGCATATGTAACCGAGCAAAGCCCGGCGCCGGGTTCGCTTGTAACGTACGGCACCGTCGTTACGGTAACGCTGCGTTTCCTTGACGGAACGGCAAACTGATGTTAATCAAAGGACGTTTAAATAAAAATTAACGTCCGGAGATGATAATTCTGAAAGCAACCGAACTTTTTTACGGCACAGGCATCGATACAGCACGTTTTGGAGAAGACGATATTTCGTTTGTCTCCTCGGATTCCGAAAAAGTGTCGCCGGGCAGCGTTTTCGTCTGCATCCGCGGCACAAAAGTCGACGGTCATACATTTATTTCGGATGCCATACGGAAGGGAGCGCGCCTGATAATTACCGAAAACGGCTGTGAATTCCAAAATCGGTCTGAAATATCCGGAGTACCGGTTATATGCACAGCCGACACGCGCTCAACTCTTTCGCATCTGTGGAACAATTTCTGCGGGAGGCCGTCTGATAAACTGAAAATCTTTGCAGTTACAGGAACCAACGGCAAAACAACCGTCACAAACATGCTCTCTTCGATTTATACTCTTCGCGGAGACAAAACCGAAACAATTGGAACACTCACGGGCAAGCTAACCACGCCCGACCCAAGCGAGCTGTATCCCATGCTTCGCGACGCGATTGCAAAAGGCGTAACGCATATCTTTATGGAAGCGTCGTCCCACGCGCTCGCGCTCGGAAAATTAGACCCTCTTAAACCGGATTACGGAATATTCACAAACCTCACGCCGGAGCATCTTGACTTTCACAAAACAATGAAAGATTACTTCAACGCAAAAGCAAAGCTGTTTTGTATGTGCAGGCGCGGAGTCATCAATCTTGACGACAGCTACGCAAACGAACTTATCCGTTCGTCCTCATGCGACGTAATAACTTATTCCGTAAACGAGCACGATTCGGATTTTCACGCGCTCGGCGTCCGTCTGCTCGGAGCAAACGGAATCATGTATAATATGCGCACCGCCGACCGAATAATGAAAATAAGATCGTCAGTCCCCGGCGGCTTCACAGTCTATAATACTCTTGCCGCCGCGTCCTGCGCATATTCCGACGGAGTCCACCCGGATATAATCCGAGACGCTCTTTCAACCTTCAGGGGAGTAAAGGGCAGACTCGAACGCGTTCCGCTTCACCATAACGAATATTCTGTTTATATTGATTTCGCGCACACTCCGGATGCGCTCGACAACATTCTTAGAACAGTCAGAAGCTTTATTCCGGCAAGCTCCAGGCTCGTTGTCCTGTTTGGCTGCGGCGGAGACCGCGACAAAACAAAACGTCCCGTGATGGGAAAAACCGCATCAAAACTTGCGGATTACGTTATAGTAACCTCGGACAACAGCCGGACCGAAAATCCCGACGAAATCATTGAACAGATAATGAGCGGCTTTGACAAAACGACGCCGCATATAGTTATACCTGACCGGCGCGAAGCAATTTTTTACGCAGTATCAAACGCCAAACCCGGCGACTGTATTCTTCTCGCCGGCAAGGGTCACGAAGAATACGAACTGAACGCAGACGGATATCATCCTTTTTCCGAAAAGGAGCTTGTAATCGCCGCTTCTGCAAAAACAATGTATTAACAGCAGCAGACCGATAGTTTTTTTATTATTCTGATAGTGAAAGGACAGTTTAACATTAACATGAATCATCATTTAGATAACGGCGGCATACCGATCGCCGAAGCAGCCGATGCATGCGGAGGCAAGCTTTTTGCGGAGAGCCAACGTACAATAAAGGGAATTTCAATAGATTCACGCAGAATAACCGAAGACGATCTCTTTGTCGCCGTCAAAGGAGAACATTTCGACGGCCATAATTTCATTTCCGAAGCGCTGGGCGCAGGAGCCGCCGCGGTGCTCTGCGAAAGAATTCCGGAAAATATACGCGGTAATTTTATCGTATGCGGCAGTACCGTCGCCGCGCTTGGAAAACTTGCGGCAGCTTATAAAGAAAGCATTGATCCTTTCACTGTCGGAGTAACCGGAAGCGTAGGAAAAACCACCGTAAAGCAGTTCATTTATTCTGTTCTGAGCAGCAAATTTTTTACCTGCAAAACCGAAGGAAATCAAAACAACCAGCTCGGACTGCCCATTTCCCTGCTTTCTCTTACCGAAAAGCATAAAGCCGCAGTCTTTGAGCTGGCAATGAGCGGCAAGGGAGAAATAGAATATCTTTCTAAACTTGCGCGGCCGGACGTCGCCGTTATAACCTGCATAGGAACGTCTCACATAGAATATCTCGGATCCCGTGAAAACATACGGGACGCTAAGATGGAAATTGTTAAAGGGCTGAAGCCGGGCGGAAAGCTCATTCTGAACGGTGACGAGCCCCTGCTTTCCTGCGTTGAAGGCGCAATATACGTCTCGCTTTATTCCGAAACGTCCCAATACCGTGCGTATAACATACGCTTTGACGGCAAATACACCGTGTTTGACCTTAAGACTCCTTTCGGAATTCAAAAGGATATTCAGATTACCGCCAGAGGCGAACACATCGTATACGACGCCGCGCTTGCATATGCAGTCGGGGCAGCCGCAGGTATAGCGGATCCAGAAATCCGCTCCGGACTGCTTTCATACGAGCCTGCCGGTATGAGACAGCTTATCCGCGTCAGAAACGGAATAACCGAAATTTGCGACTGCTACAATGCCGCGCCCGAGTCAATGAAGGCGTCTCTCAGGGTGCTCTGCGATTCGGCAAGACGAAACGGAGGGCGTGCGGTTGCTGTCCTCGGAGACATGAGAGAGCTCGGAGATTATTCTGTCAAACTGCATGAGGAAGTAGGCGAAACAGCTGCAAAGCTGGGCGTCGATATGCTGTTTACATTCGGAAAAGAAGCGTCTTCCATTGCAGACGGCGCGGAAAAATCCGGCATGAGCGCAGGCGCCGTATACAGATGCCCGGATCTCAGCTGCGTACGCGCAATTGCATCAGCTGTGGCGGCCGCGCTGAAAAGCGGCGACACCGTGCTGTTCAAAGCAAGCCGTGCCGTTGAAATGGAGCGTGTTACAGACTTTATTGAGAGGGAGTTCTGACAAATGCCCTTAATCGTATATTTTTTACTCAGTTTAATTTCCACGTTTGTTTTAACCGTAATTTCGGTAAGGTTCCTTATACCAAAGCTGAAAAGCCATAAAATGGGTCAGAAAATACTCGATATAGGTCCGCGCTGGCATAAATCTAAAGAAGGCACCCCGACCATGGGAGGATTGTCATTTATTTTCGCTTCGCTGATTGTTGCCGCTGTCTCGGCAGTTGCTCTTGTGTTGCGCTCAGGCGGCAGCGAAACGGCAAAATTTCTTCTGACCTTCCTGCTTGCTTTTTCAAACGGTCTTATCGGCTTGCTTGACGACTATTTAAAAGTTTTCAAAAAACAGAACGAGGGTCTCAAAGCCCCTCAGAAGTATTTTTTGCAGCTCATTGTATGCGGAATGTATCTGTTTTTCATGAGTCATTTCGGTTTCATTACAACCGAAATGCCCATTCCGTTCACAGATATCAAAATTGAACTCGGCATAGTATATTATGTAATTGCCATGCTTCTTTTGACCGGAATCGTTAACAGCGTTAACCTTGCAGACGGGATCGACGGTCTTGCCGCAACGGAAAGTGCGGCTGTCGGCGCATTTTTTGCCGTCGTTTTCTTCACATTGTCATCCACATCAGGTGCAATTCTTTCAGCGCTTCTTATAGGCGGCTGTCTCGGATTCCTTACATACAATTTTTACCCTGCAAAAATCTTTATGGGCGACACCGGATCCCTGTTTCTCGGCGGTCTTGTCGTCGGCCTCGCTTTTTTGGCTGACGAGCCGCTCATAATCCTTATCGCCGGTTTTATGTACGTCATTGAAAGCATATCAGTCATTCTCCAGGTTGGATGCTACAAGCTGACGCATAAAAGAATCTTCAAAATGTCTCCAATACACCACCATTTTGAAAAATGCGGCTGGAGCGAGATAAAAATCGTTTCAGTATTCGGAATACTGACAGCTTTATTTTGCGTAATATCGTATTTCGGAATCGTATAAACAACTGAAAGGCGTAATAAATGTCTGTAAACAACAATTATTCAGGCGAACCGCTCAACAGACAGTCCACTAGAGCCGAGACTACCCAGGCTTCACCCGAAGTCCGCGGACCGGGGACTGCTGCCGGACGGACTGCAAATAAAAAAAAGATCTCGCCGTTTATAAAGAGTCCGGATCTGATCAGAATCAAAGGCGGTATCGACCGTCCGATGCTGATAATAATTATAATTCTGGTTTGCTTTGGTTCGGTAATGGTCTTCAGCGCAAGCTATGCTTCCGCGCTTATCCGTAAAGGAGACAGCTTTTATTATATCAAGCGCCAGATTTTATGGGTTATACTGGGGTTTATTGTCATGAGCATAGCCATGCGCTTCGACTATGAGTGGCTGCGAAAGGTCACGCTTCCAGCTTTTATCGTAACCTGCTTTCTGCTGATACTTGTTCTGGTTGCGGGCGTTGCAAACGGCCAAGCGCAGCGTTGGATTGTTATCCCCGGAATCGGATTTACGCTTCAGCCGTCCGAGATCATGAAGTTCGCGTTAGTCGCCATGCTCGCACTGTACATAGCCCGAAATCAGGACCGCATAACAAACTACCGGAACTTCTGGCAAAGCTCCCTTTACGGAGTTTTTATTCCCGGCGCTATTGTCTTTATAGTCTGCGTTCTGATCGCTCTTGAATTCCATTTCTCATGCACCATCATCATGTTCCTTATCGGAATGTGCGTAATCTTCCTCGGCGGAGCACGCAAATTCTGGTTTGCTGCGCTCGGAGGCGGCGCGGCTGTCGTTATTACGCCTTTTATCCTCTTTACAGATTACGCAAGATCGCGTCTTGACACATTTCTGCATCCTGAAAATGCAGACCCGCTCAGCGAAGGATGGCAGTCCGCTCAGGGTCTAAATGCAATCGGATCCGGAGGCCTGCTCGGCGTCGGCCTCGGAAACAGCCGTCAGAAGCACTTGTGGGTGTCGGAGCCTCAGAACGATTTCATTTTCTCGATCGTTTGCGAGGAACTCGGATTTGTTGGCGCGCTTGCAGTTATTATTTTATTTGTAATGTTTATTTGGCGCGGATTTGTAATCGGTCTGAGAGCGCCGGACACCTTCTCCTCCCTTGTTGTGCTTGGAATCGTAAGTAAGGTTGCGATACAGTCCACGCTCAATATATGCGTCGTAACCGGGCTGATACCGAACACGGGTATACCGTTGCCGTTTTTCAGTTACGGCGGAACGTCGATGATTATGCTGCTCGGTGAAATGGGCATTCTGTTATCGATATCAAGATTCTCTTATCAGGAAAAATAGTTTGAAGAAAGGTTGAATATATGCGTGTTCTTATGACCGGCGGAGGCACAGGCGGACATATCAATCCCGCTCTTGCCATTGCCAACACTATCAGAAACAACGAACCTGACTCAGAAATTGCATTTGTAGGCACTTCGCGCGGACTTGAAAACAAGCTCGTTCCGAAGGAAGGTTACGATCTGTATCACGTTGAAATCCGAGGACTCAAAAGAAGTCTTTCCCCGTCAAACCTCAGAACTCTTTGGCTTTCCGTAACCTCGGTTCAAAAAGCAAAGAAACTGATCAGAGAATTCAAGCCTGATGTTTGCATCGGCACAGGCGGTTACGTTTGCTGGCCGGTTATAAAAGCAGCCTCGCTGCTCGGCATACCCACGGCGCTTCACGAATCCAATGCGCTTCCGGGCGTCGCCGTACGTATGCTTTCAAAATACGCAGATATTATCTTTACAAATTTCGAAGAATCAAAAGCTCTGATAAAAGAAAAATACCGCAGCAAGGTCAAAAGAGTCGGAAACCCGCTTCGAGGCAGTTTTGAATCGATAACCTATGACTCTGCAAGAAAGCAGCTCGGTTATGACGGAGTATATACCGCGTCCCTGCTCTCCTGCGGCGGAAGTCTCGGAGCCGAACGGATAAATTCCGAAATTCTGAAGCTTATGCGGGACTTTTCGTCAAAGCATCCGGAGCTTTATCATATTCACTCAACCGGATCAAACGGCTATCAGGACTTCATGAAAGCTTTTCATGAAATGAAGCTCGATAAATATCCCAATCTGAAGCCGGTGGAATACATTTACGATATGCCAATACGCCTGGCAGCCGCGGATCTTGTTATAAACCGGGCCGGAGCAATGACAATTTCCGAACTGGCAACGCTTTCCAAGCCCGCAATACTGATTCCGTCGCCAAATGTAACCGACAATCATCAGTATAAAAACGCAAAAGTACTTGAAGACGCCGGCGCTGCTTTTCTCATACAGGAATCAGAGCTCAGCAGCGGCATACTCACCGAAAAAGTCGCTCAAATTCTCTCTGACAGCGCACTTCGCGACAGCATCAGCAGAAATTTCTCTGATTTTGCCATATCTGACAGTAATAAAATAATATATAACGATATCAAAGCTCTTGTAAATTCGCGCAGTTTATGATAGAATAAGTAGCGGGAGAAAAGACTGCGCTCATTCTTTACAAAAGGAGGATGC
>JAQXSY010000188.1 GCA_029219205.1 Bacillota bacterium
ATATAATTTTCGCCGTATCTGAGATATCCGTTCAGGCACACAACCGAGTTGTCCGACGATGCGACGGCAACCGCTCCGTCAAAAGAGGCGGGAGCGGATATAACTCCGTAATCCGGCGCAGACGCTTTCGGATATGCAATTTCATATAACATATCATACAGACTGTCTTTGCCGAGCATGCCGCTGTTTCCGGCGGCGCAGAACACTTCCGTGCCTAACTCTTCGGCTTTTTCCAAAAGACGGAGATATCCCCTGGCTTCGGATGGTTCCGCTTCCGAGAAACCTGCCGTCATGCCGAGACTCAGATTAATGACGTCGGCTCCGAGAGCAAGCGCGTCTTCAAACGCGGCAAAAATTAGGTAATCGGAGATTTTTTCACCCTTGCTGTCTCCGACGTTCATAAGTATGAGCTGCGCGTCCGGAGCGACGCCGTCCGATGTGCCCCCGGACCCGCCGATAATTCCGGCAACATGCGTTCCGTGAGAGGATTCTGACAAAAACGTGACCGAACGGTCGTAATAATTGAAAGCATACGGAATTTTAACGCTTAAGTAGGTGTCAAGCCCGTATTCGAGAACGGCCTCAGAAGAATTCAGCTTTGCCGAGGCAACTTTTTCTTTTGTAAGTATGTTTTTGACCTGAGATGACGGAACAAAATACTCGTGTGAGGTGTCAAAGCCGCAGTCTATTACGGCGGCGACAGTTCCGGCGCCCCGGTATCCGGAATCGTGCGCTTCCTTTGCGCCGATTGTCTCGGTTGAATATTTGACAAGCGAATCGGAAAGCAGGGCGGGGCACTCAACGGCTTCCGAAGACGTATGAACCGACGCCTCGCGTATCTCTCCGAACATCCCGAGCGACAAAATCCGTTTTAAGTCTGTATCGCTCATGCTTGCGGAAAAGCCTTCAAGCGCATACGAATAAACGTAAAGCGGCTTTTTCCCGCACGCCTTTTCAAACAGCTCCGCCGCAGCTTCGGAATCCATCCCGCTACCTGCGTAAACAATATATATGCGTTCGTTTTCAGACGCAAAAGTATACTGCGCTGAAAAAACGGAACAGAAGACAATTATTATTGCGGCAAGCAGCGCCGCCGGCTGTCTTATCCTCATGGCTTTTTTGTTTTTCGGAAAAACTACTCCATCTTAATATAATTCAAAAATAATTATAGCACAAACCCGTATGGTTTTACAATACGGTTTCAAAATTTTTTCATAATTCGGAAAAAATATTTAAAATTGATTTTTTACGCTGAAAAAAAGCCTCCGGATCAGCCGTACACGCTGTTTTTCGAGGACATCTGTTTTTTTAATGACAAAAAAAATAAAAACTTTACATTTTTGTTCTTTACAAGTGATAAAAATAGTGATAGAATAAAAGTTGTTTGAAAAGATATAGTCAAATCAAAATCGCTTAAGGGAGGATACATTCCAAAATGGCAAGAAAGAAAATATCTATGGACGGTAACACCGCTGCCGCACACGTTTCGTATGCGTTTACGGAAGTTGCTGCCATTTACCCCATAACGCCCTCAAGCGTTATGGCGGAGCTTACTGACTCCTGGTCCGCGACCGGACTCAAGAACATTTTCGGCGATACCGTTAAGGTTATTGAGATGCAGTCCGAAGCAGGCGCTGCCGGAGCTGTTCACGGCTCTCTCGCAGCAGGCGCGCTCACCACAACGTTTACGGCGTCTCAGGGTCTGCTCCTTATGATTCCTAATATGTATAAGATCGCCGGAGAGCTTCTGCCCTGCGTTATTCATGTTTCCGCACGCTGCGTTGCTTCTCACGCTCTTAACATTTTCGGAGACCACAGCGACGTATACGCATGCCGTCAGACCGGTTTTGCTATGCTCGCAGAGTCGAACCCGCAGGAGGTTATGGACCTCGGCGCGGTTGCACACCTTTCCACAATAAAGGGACGCGTTCCGTTTATAAATTTCTTCGACGGCTTCCGTACCAGCCACGAGATTCAGAAGATCGAGGCGTGGGACTATGAAACCCTCGACAAAATGGTAGATAAGGACGCAATCGCTGCATTCCGTGCGCGCGCCCTCAATCCCGAGCATCCCGTGCTCAGAGGTTCCGCCGAAAACGGCGACATCTTCTTCCAGCACCGCGAAGCATGCAACAAATACTATGACGAGCTTCCCACTATCGTTGAAGAATATATGGATAAGGTCAATGCGGAGATCGGAACC
This sequence comes from Bacillota bacterium, assembly GCA_029219205.1. Lineage (GTDB taxonomy): Bacteria > Bacillota > Clostridia > Oscillospirales > CAG-272 > SUG1495. The sequence continues at coordinate 2,204 of JAQXSY010000188.1, forward strand.
GATTACAAACTCTTCAACTATTACGGCGCGCCCGACGCAGACCGTGTTATCGTTGCTATGGGTTCCGTATGCGACGTCGCAGAGGAAGTTATCGACTATCTTACCGCAAAGGGCGAAAAAGTCGGACTTGTCAAGGTTCGTCTTTACAGACCTTTCTGCGCAGACAGGCTCGCTGCGGCAATTCCCGCAACCGCTAAGAAGATTGCTGTTCTTGACCGTACGAAAGAGCCCGGTTCTCTCGGAGAGCCTCTTTATCTTGACGTTGTTACCGCGCTTGCTCAGCAGGGCGTAAACGCTAAGGTTGTCGGCGGACGTTACGGACTCGGCTCAAAGGATACTCCTCCTCAGAGTATATTCGCAGTATACGAGAATCTTGCTTCCGATGAACCGAAGAACGGCTTCACGCTCGGAATCGTTGACGACGTTACTCACCTTTCTCTCGAGGAAAAGCCTGCTCCCGATACATCTGCAAAGGGAACGATTTCCTGCAAGTTCTGGGGTCTCGGCGGAGACGGAACGGTCGGCGCAAACAAGAACTCCATAAAGATAATCGGAGACCACACCGATAAATATATTCAGGCATACTTCCAGTACGACTCAAAGAAGACCGGCGGTATCACGATATCCCATCTTCGTTTCGGAGACAACCCGATAAAGAGCCCGTACTACATCACAAAGGCAGACTTTGTTGCCTGCCACAACCCTTCATATATGGTCAAGGGCTACAAGATCGTAAACGACGTTAAGCCGGGCGGAACGTTCCTGCTCAACTGTCAGTGGACTCCCGAAGAGCTGGAGCATCATCTTCCCTGCGAGGCTAAGAAATATATTGCCGACAACAACATCAATTTCTATGTTGTAAACGCAATCGACAAGGCTCGTGAAATCGGAATGGGCAAGCGTACAAACACAATTCTTCAGTCTGCGTTCTTTGCGCTTGCAAACATTATGCCCATAAGCGATGCGGTCGATTACATGAAGTATATGGCTAAGAAGTCGTATGCAAAGAAGGGCGACGCTGTTGTTGAGATGAACTACAAGGCTATCGACGCCGGCGTTGACGCAATCGTTAAGATAGACGTTCCGGAATCTTGGAAGAGCCTCTCCGTTTGCACAGCTGCCGCTAATGTAACCGGAAAGCGTCCGGAACTCGTTAAATTCGTTAACGACATTGTCATTCCCGTATCTAAAATGCAGGGCGACAGCCTACCCGTTTCCGTATTTGCAGACCGTGCCGACGGTACTTATCCGCAGGGCGCCGCTGCTTACGAAAAGCGCGGAGTAGCAGTCGACGTTCCCGAATGGGTTCCTGAAAACTGCATACAGTGCAACCAGTGCGCATATGTATGTCCTCATGCAACCATCCGTCCTTTCCTTATGGATGAAAATGAAGCTGCAAACGCTCCCGCTTCGACGAAGTTTGCTCCAAAGGTTATCGGAAAGGGACTTGAAGCTTATAAATTCACAATGTCCGTCAGCCCGCTTGACTGTATGGGATGCGGCGTATGCGTAGGCGTATGCCCGACCAAGCCCGAAAAGAGAGCGCTCAGAATGGTTCCTCAGGAGAGCCAGGCGGATCAGCAGGCTGCATTCGATTATGCTGTCGCAACCGTAACAAAGAAGGAGACTTCCTTCCCGGCGCTCAAGCAGAGCCAGTTCAACCAGCCGCTGCTTGAGTTCTCCGGATCCTGCGCAGGCTGTGCCGAGACTTCTTACGCTCGCCTCATAACACAGCTCTTCGGAGAAAGAATGTATATTTCCAACGCAACCGGATGCTCCTCAATTTGGGGCGGTTCGGCTCCCGCAACTCCTTACACCGTAAACCGCGATTCCGGTCACGGTCCCGCATGGGCAAACTCTCTATTTGAAGACAACGCTGAGCACGGTCTCGGTATGTTCCTCGGACAGAAAGCAATCCGCAACAGACTTATCGGCAAGATTGAAGAAATGATGAATTCCGATAAGGCTTCCGATTCGTTTAAGGCTGCCGCAAAGGCATACCTTGATACAAAGGACGACGGAAGCGCAAATGCGGCAACTGTTGACGCGCTTGTTGCAGAGCTTGAGAAGGCGGCTGAGGATGGCTGTCCTGTTGCTCCTTCCGTACTCGCCGACAAGGAATACCTTGCAAAGAAGTCCATATGGATATTCGGCGGCGACGGCTGGGCATATGATATCGGATTTGGCGGACTTGACCATGTAATCGCGTCCGGCGAAGATGTCAACATAATGGTATTCGATACCGAGGTATATTCAAATACCGGCGGACAGGCTTCCAAGGCGTCCAATATCGGCCAGGTTGCACAGTTTGCTGCTGCCGGAAAGGCTATCGGCAAGAAGAATCTTGCTGAGATCGCCATGTCTTATGGTTATGTTTATGTTGCTCAGATCGCTATGGGCGCAGACATGAACCAGACCATAAAGGCAATCCAGGAAGCAGAAGCATATCCCGGACCTTCGATCATTATCGGCTACGCTCCCTGCGAAATGCACGGACTCAAGGGCGGCATGACAAATTGCCAGTCCGAGATGAAGAAAGCTGTTGAGGCAGGATACTGGCAGATGTTCAGATACAATCCCGCACTCAAGGCAGAGGGCAAGAATCCGCTTACTGTTGACTGCAAGGAGCCTACTGCAAGTTACGTTGACTTCATTCAGAGCGAGACTCGTTACAGCAGACTTGCAATCGCGTTCCCTGAAAGAGCAAATGAGCTCTTTGCAAAAGCTGAAAAGGCGGCAAAGGCTAAGTTCGAGCGTCTTAATAGGATGTCCAAACTCTACGAGGATTGATTATAAATCAAAAAACATTTATGCGGGAACCGGTTTATCCGGCTCCCGCAATTTTTTATATAAAAATAGACACCGAAGGCGTGAATGTCTGATTTTTAAACAAAAAATGCGTAATGTCTGTTTTTGTTACAGTGATAAGTTTTTGTCCATTGATTTTTCTTCAAGGCGCTTATATAATGAAGACATAAAAAGAAATTCAAACGAATACTGGAGGATTTTTTATGAAAAATCGTTCAAATGCCCCGATGAGGACTGCAAAAATCGGGTATATAATCGCTTCGGCAGCGCTTTGTCTTTTCGGCATATTGCTGATTGTCATGCCGAGAATTTCTGCGTCGATATTCGGCGTTGCCTGCGGCATGCTGCTTATTGTTTTCGGCTGCGTCAGACTGGTCGGATATTTTTCAAGAGATTTGTACCGTCTGGCGTTTCAGTTTGATTTCCCGTTGGGAATACTGCTTATTGCACTTGGCATAATAATGCTGATTAATCCCGTAAGTCTGATTACATTCACCTGTATAACGCTCGGCATATATATTCTTTCGGACGGTTTGTTCAAAATACAGATTGCCGTCGAATCAAGAAAATTCGGTATAGGCAAGTGGTGGCTGATACTCGCTTCCGCAATAATTACGGCAATTTTCGGGCTTATATTGCTGTTCAGACCCGGTGAGGGAAGTAATTTGCTGATGATTTTGCTCGGAATAACGCTCCTTTGTGAAGGAATACTTAATTTGAGTACGGTGATAACTGCGGTCAAGATTGTAAAAAACCAAAAACCGGATTACTTCGAAACCGATTATTCGGAGAACGACGGCGGGAAATTCTGATTATTGTTTTCGGCAAAATAAAAAATGGTTTTGACAACGCTTGAAACCCGGCTGGGTTGTGATATAGCACAATCGGCAGCGGTCGAGAAAATTTGTTCTTCTCACGCATATAAAAGAACTGCGCGATTATTTCAAGAATCGTCTGAGCCTTCATTAACGTCGAATGATTTCGGCGTTTCCTGAACTGAAAATGAAAAAGCCGAATCATGACGGGATGCTTAAAATGCTGCGCAGTATACTTAGAAAGTATAAAAAGAAAAACTGATCTTTTGATGCGCAAAAATGAACAACAATTAAGAAGCGCGCAAAGGGCAGTGTGATATAAGGCAATCGAAGCCGACACGGTTGCGGAAAAGCCCAAAACGGACTGCTTTCAACAGACGTTGCAAAAAAAATTTTGTTTTAAAAAAACGGCATGACTTTCGGTCTGCACTTTGTTTTGGTAATATTCTTTTTCCGATTGCGGAAAGGATATTTCTGAACGGCGTAAAATGAATTTCAATTTACCGCTAACTGTGCACGCCGTTGGTCATGCCATTTTACGGTTCATCAGTTAATTTACCGGGTGTAAAGCTCTCACTCATTTCCCCGCAGACGGCACAGCAGACCATGCCGGAAAACAGGAGGTTCTTTTCCGTTTTTTCGTTTTTCCAAATTGGACATTTGGTAAAACGCAGGGTGTATTGGGGAGAAAAAAGCTTCCGGCCAAACAACATAACACACTGGTATTGCCCCTCTCAAAAAGTCAAAAAATATTATTAGGATTTAACCAATTCTGGTCGTAAACCGTTTGTGGTGATAAGCGGAGAATGCACTTTATACATCAACCTTTTATTTTGTAAAAAACAGCAATCACAAATAAGAAAAAAGTATTTGAAATGTTGTATTTTAGAATGAAATGTGATATAATGTATAAATTGAAAGAGTTAGTGGTATAATCGGCGAAAAAATGGACTTATACCGTATAAAATGTTTTTTATTTTCACCGCCATGCAAATGTCGGATGAAGAAACGGAATGGGAATCTAACAAAGCCTACTGCGAACGCATAGCATTTTTCCATAAAGACATCAGGTTCTCTTTTTTCTTTCGGCTTCGTTTGTAAAATACATTGAACTATGCTGTTCGAATCGCCTCCGGAGAAATGAAGAACAGTCCTCCGGGAAATGCGCAGAAGATTTATTTTGTGTTGCGTGGAAATATTCTCTGATGCAGGAGCATGAAAAAAACGTGTATCCTGCATATGCATAGAAAAAGGTGGTGATTCCATATATGACACCGCAGGAATTAAAAAAGTTAAGCCGCGCTGAGCTTCTTGATCTCTTGCTGGCACAGACAAAACGCGCGGACGACCTGGAACAGCGTTTACAGCAGGCGGAAATGCAGCTACATGACAAAAAAATTCAGCTTGATAAGGCCGGTTCCA
>JAQXSY010000189.1 GCA_029219205.1 Bacillota bacterium
TGTCCCATGACAACGACGACAGGTGCACGCGGTTCAAGATTTTCGTCCGTGTCCTCTGTTTCGTCGAACAATTTGTCTTCAATGGTAACAACGACTTCTTTTGACACTTTTGCTCCGAGTTCATCTGCGACAAGAAATGCGGTGTCATAGTCGACAACCTGGTTAACATTTGCCATAACTCCGAGCAACATGAGCTTCTTTATAACGACAGAAGCGGTAACTTTAAGTTTTGCGGCAAGTTCCCCAACCGTAATTTCGTCAGGTACGGTTATACTAAGCTGCTGCTTGCGCGCTTTCTCAAGCTCCTGTTTTTTGATCTTATCCATTCCACGATGCTCTTTATCGCGGTCGTTGTTATTATTCTGTTTCTTGAGTTTCTGCTTTTCGGGTGCATAAGCGTTATTTTTGGTTTCAGATACAAAGGAATCAAGCTTTTCGTCGTATTTGGACAGATCGACGTTTGAGGAACGTGTATCAACAACGCGGGTATTTACTGCGGCGCGGTGCTGAGAACGGTTATCGCTGGATTCGATTGAAATATCGTCGCGGCGGTTAGCGTCGGAGGCAGTGGGATTAATAATCGCAGGACGATCCTGACGGATATGCTGCGGTTTCTGGTTTTTGGACTTGTTTTTTTGCTGTGAGAAGTCGGGCTTTTTCTCAAAGCGATTATCTCTTGAAGCGCCCCTGGTGTCGTGCCGCTGCTGTGCGGCAGGCTTGGACTGACCGTCTGACTTTGTCTGATTTTCCAGCTTTGGCTGAACCTCGGTCTTCTGCTCATTTACCGGCTCTTTCTTTAAGTCTGTTTTGACGTCGTTCTTCGTCTCGGACTTAATCTCCCGGCTTTGATTGTGATCATTGACTTCAGCTTTAGTTTCCTGCTTATGTTCGGATTTTTGCAGATTTTTGGGCTGCTGAATCTTTTGATCGGCCTTTGGAGTGTCATTTTGCTCGACAGACTTGATATCCTGTTTTTTGGGCGCGTTTTCCGTGCTTTGCGTTTTTTCCTCAGGCTTAATAATTTCGAGCTTAGCTTCTCCTTTGATATAAGCATCGAAATTTTCAAGCTGGTTTTCGCTTGTGAGAATGTTCATCAGCAGATTATACTCGTCGTTTTCAAGTACCGACGCGTGCGTACGACCTTCCAGCCCGTGTTTTGACAAAATATCAATAAGCACTTTGCTTTTGATATTTAAATCCTTTGAAAGGTTGCTGATTCTGTACTTCTGGTTTGATGTCATAAATGTACCTCCCGCATTAATTCCGGATCGTCCGAAACTGATACCGCTTTGCTTATGCAGATGTTCAAAAATACGTTGTTACTTATCCGCTGTTTCAAGCAGGCGGATAAGCGCCTCGGTGAAGCCGCGTTCAAAAACCGCAGCACACACCGTATAACCGCTTTTGCCAAGACGGTCGGAAAGAGCGTCCGACGTTATCCCGGTCAAAAAACAATTTATATTATAGTATTTGCAGGCGTCGGTTAAACGCTTTCTGGTGTTCGCGGAAGCATCGCCCGCAATGACAACGCATCCGCATTTTTTATGAATTTTATTTTTTCCAATCTGTTCTGTTTCACCGTACGCGCCGGAATGACCGTGCCTTCGGATCTCCTCACATACAGTATCCGTTCCGCAGAACAAAAGACCGGCTTTTTTTGCTATCCCGAGCAATCCTAAAACTTTTTCATTGCTGCTTTGCGTCATATGCTGCAAGTTCGTCTTCAAGCGCGTTATAAACGTCGTCCGGAATGGAAACGCCGAGCGCGCGCTCAAGCTTTTTTGCCTTTCTTGCTTTTTTCAAACAGGATATATTTTTGCAGAGGTAGGCGCCTCTGCCTGATTTTTTTCCGACAAAATCGAGCGACACGTTTCCTTCAGGCGAACGTACTACGCGTATTAACTCCTTTTTGAGAAACGCGCCGCCGCAGCCTACGCATTTACGTTCCGGAGCTTTTTTAGTTTGTGTCATGATGCGTCACCGCAGTTCATTCGTTTTCATTGACCTTTATGTCAATTTTGTAGCCAGTGAGTTTGGCCGCAAGACGAGCATTCTGACCTTCTTTGCCTATTGCAAGCGACAACTGATCCGGTTCGACAAAAACTTTGCAGCTTCTTTCTCCGTCAATAATAACTTCCTTAACGTTAGCCGGAGAAAGTGCAGACGCAATGAACTCTTCGGGAGCTTCGCTGAATTTAACGACATCTATGCGTTCGCCGTTGAGCTCTTCGGTTATCGCGTTTATTCTTATGCTTCTGTTTCCTACGCAGGCGCCTATCGGATCGACGCTTTCGTCGCGGCTCATTACCGCAACCTTGCTTCTTGATCCAGCTTCACGGGTTACTCCCTTAATAATTACGGTTCCATCCTGTATTTCCGGAATCTCAATCTCAAACAAACGCTTGACAAGACCTGCGTGCGTACGTGAAAGAGTAACGAGCGGTCCTTTGGATTCCTTGTGTACTTCGGTTACAAAAACTTTAACGTGCGAGCCTTCTTTGAAGGTTTCGCCCGGGATCTGTTCGGATTTAAGAAGTGTTGCAATGCTCGTTCCGGTGTCGACAACGACATTTCCGTTTTCAGGATCAATCCGAATAACCGTCGCAGTGATAATTTCTTCTTTTTTGTCTTCGTAGCCCTTGATCTTCATACCGCGTTCGGCTTCGCGTATACCCTGGATAATTACCTGCTTTGCGGTCTGCGCACTTAGCCTGCGGAAATTCTTGGGCTTTAGTTCAACGTCGACTGTCATGCCGATGTCGTATCTGCGGCTGATGTTGTGCGCGTCGGCAAGGGAAATTTGCGTGGACGGATCTTCAACCGTTTCAACAACCTCAAGCTGCTGATATACGCGGATGTCATTTTTCGTCTCGTCTATAACAACTTTGACGTTGCTTGCTCCGCTTTCTCTTTTATATGCACTAATTAGCGCCGCTTCGACACGTTCAAGCATGTATTGCTTTGGAATGCCTTTTTCTTTTTCGAGAGCGTCGAGAGCGCTGAAAAATTCGGTGTTCATTTTTTGGTAAAACCCTCCGTATAAAGTAAGCGGCTCATATCAGAACTCGCAGTAAATATTGATTTTTGCTATTTTGTTTTTCGGATATTCAATTCCCCCGACAGTAACTGTGCCGTTTTTGCCGTCGTAGGCGTCGAGTTTGCCGAGCGCTTCTTTCTGACCGTCTATTGGGGCAAAAAATTTGACCTTTACGGTTTCGCCGATGCTTTTTTCAATGTGTTCGGCAGTGCGAAGCTCCCGCTCAAGACCGGGGGAAGAAACTTCAAGATAATATGAGTTTGGAATCGGGTCGGCTTCGTCAAGAATTGGGTCAATCGCTCTGTTGACTTTTTCGCAATCGTCAATGTTAACGCCGCCCGATTTATCTATTGTGACCCTGAGTATCATTCTCGAGCCTTCTTTAAGATATTCAACATCCCAAAGTTCGAAGCCCTCGGCTTCAATGACCGGTTTCAGTATATCGGCAACTGCCGCCGCAATATTCTTTTGCATAATCGGACTTCCTCCTTGGCGCCAGCCTCATTCAAAAATTAAAGAGTAGGATTACCTACTCTTTTCTGCTCTAACGTTTCTTTCTAATGTATTATATCATATATTTTCTTTTAATGCAATAGATTAATAAAAATATTTTTGGAAAAAACTCATAAAAAGCCGCAGACCGGAAGCTTTTTTGCAGCCGGTCTGCAAAAATTTTTTAATATATGGACGAAGGGCTTGCTTTTATTACCGCAATGCTGAATGATTTGAGCTTGTCGTCATCTGTCTTAACGCTTTCGGCAAGTTCGCTGAAATATTGGGAATACAATTCGTCGATGCAGTAACTCTCGAGGTTTGACAGCTGAAGAAGATCCTCGTCGTTAAGTTTTTCGAAAGAAGTCAGTTCACGTTCTTTGATTATGTAATAGGCGGCTTCCTCTTCAACTCTGTAAACTTCTCCCGGCTTGCCGCTTTGTACGGCTGAAACGATCCCGTATCCGTATGTTGCAAGCTCGTTTGCGGACACAAACAGCCCGCGTGAATAAAGCTCGCTGAGATCGTAATCGCTGTATTCCTTCATCAGAGCGGTAAAATCCTCGCCGCCGTCGGCCAGCATAAAAGCTTCGTCCGCCTTCATAAGCGCTTCCGCCGCTTCGGCTTTCGTCATTTCTTCCGTAACAACGTTTCCTTCGCTGTCATATTTGAGATTTCCGTTTTCATCGTATACGAGCTTGGTCTTGTATACGACAATGTAATCAATTAGCGAATAATTTGATTCATAATAATTCTGTATCTGTTCGCTCGTTGCTTCCATGGGACCGCCGTGACCAAAAATGTAATTGTAAACCGCATCGTGCTTTGCCTGCCAGATATATGCCTCGCGAAGAAGCTCGATGTTGATCCCCATTTCTGCAAGCTCCTCGTTCAGCTCGGTGCGGCTTCCGGAAAATTCAATTTTTTCCGTTATGTCGTCGTCAATCTGCTGGATTATCTCGTCGGACAGCTTAAGGTTGTATTCTTTAAAAAGTTTTTGCGAAATCAGATAATTTTTTATCTGACTTTCAATCAGATCGTCGAAAAATTCCGCAACGGTTATACCGCTTTTGTATTCGGAGTTCCAGTAGTCGGTTTTGTCTTCAACATCGCTGTACAGGTTAAGAATATTACGTTTAAATTTTGCCGCCCAGAATGAATAGAGGCGTTCGCCGAGTTTTTCGCCGTTGTATTCCATAATGGTATCGCCGGACGAAACGCCGCACGAAGCAAGCAGTATTGAAAAAGTCAGCAGCAGCGTAAGGATAACCTTTATTTTTTTCATCTTTTTTTCTCCTTTTCAGTACCGTTGGATATAGCGATATATTTTTTTAGCAGCTCGCAGACAAATTCCGCAGGCTTTTCCCCCTTTTTAAGTTTGACGGTTACGTACGGTTTTGCTCCTAGGCTCAGGAGTAGCCTGCCTCTGTATTCCGAAGCGAGCATTGTCCAATGTTCGGCATTAATAGTATCTGGCGTAAACGTGACTGTGCTTTCGGTTCGCTTTATTTTTGTTAATCCGATTTGTCCTCCGAGCGCGCGGATGAGCGAGATATTCAGAAGGCTGTGAACGGCTAAGGGAGGATCTCCGAATCGGTCGATCAGCTCGTCGAGAATATCGCTGCGGTCCTCGGGACACGTAATGAGCGAAATTTTTTTATAAATATCGATTCGGTGCGACGAGACGCGAATATAGGATTCGGGAATATACGCATTTTCGCCTATGTCCACCGTACATTCAATACGCGGCTTTGCGCTCTCCCCCTTTTCTTCGAGGACGGCTTCGTTAAGCAGCCGCATATAAAGATCATATCCGACGCTTTCAATATGGCCGTGCTGCTCGGCGCCGAGCAGGTTGCCGGCACCTCGGATTTCAAGATCGCGCAGAGCAACCTTAAAGCCCGAACCGAATTCTGTATAGTCTCTCAGTGCCGACAAGCGTTTTGAAGCTATATCGGTCAGAACCGAGCCTTTACGGTACGTAAAGTATGCGTATGCTCTTCTGCTTGATCTTCCGACCCTTCCGCGTATCTGATGAAGCTGCGATAATCCGAGATGATCCGAATCTTCGACAATAAGCGTGTTTGCATTTGGTATATCGACGCCAGATTCGATTATCGTTGTTGAAATCAGAATGTCGGTGTCGCCGGAAATCATTGTGCGCCATATATCGGACAGCATTTCCTTGTCCATCTGACCGTGCGCAACTGCAATCCGTGCGTCCGGAGCCATGGCTTTGACCGTGGAAAGAACACGATCCATCGTTTCTACGCGGTTGTGAAGGTAAAACACCTGTCCTCCGCGCCTAAGCTCTTTTCTAATCGCGTCTCCGATTATAACATCGTCGTATTCGAGTACGTATGTTTGTACCGGAACACGGTCGCCGGGGGCTTCTTCGAGTACGGACATATCGCGTATTCCGCTCATTGCCATGTTCAGCGTACGCGGTATGGGTGTTGCGGAAAGCGTCAACACGTCGACATTGTCGGAAATCTGTTTAAGCTTTTCTTTGTGTGCAACTCCGAAACGCTGTTCCTCATCGACGATAACAAGACCGAGATCCTTGAATTTGACGTCGTTTGAAACGAGTCGGTGAGTCCCGACCAGAATATCTGTCTCGCCTCTTTTCAGCTTTCTGAGCGATTCTTCCTGCTGCTTTGGCGTGCGGAACCGTGAAATCATATCGATTCTTACGGGAAATCCTCTCATTCGGGAAAGCAGGGTCTGATAATGCTGCATAGCAAGTATAGTCGTCGGGACGAGGATCGCAACCTGTTTGCCGGATTCGACTGCCTTGAAGGCGGCTCTCATGGCGACCTCGGTCTTTCCGAATCCAACGTCGCCGCAAAGAAGTCGATCCATGGGAGCGGTTTTTTCCATATCGCTCTTGACCTCGCTTATGGCTGCAAGCTGTCCCTCGGTCTCTTCGTATTCGAATGAAGATTCAAATTCACGCTGCATATCGTCATCCGGCATAAATGCAAAGCCGGGACGGCGCTGACGCTCGGCATACAGACGGATAAGCTCCTTTGCCATTTCCTTTGTTGCCTTTTTAACCTGTGCTTTAGCCTTGACCCATTCGGCGCCTCCCATTTTCGAAAGCTTAACCGAACCGTCTTCGGAGTGCGGCCCGATATATTTTGAAAGCATATCCAGCTGATCGCACGGAAGATACAGTATGTCCGAGCCTGCATATTTTATCTTAAGATAATCTTTTGTGATGCCGGACGCTGTGACGGTATCCATACCCATATACATTCCTATTCCGTGAGACGCGTGGACTACAAAGTCGCCCGTCTCAAGATCAGCATAGGACATTATCTTTTCTTTTGCCGTTTTATTTGAATTTTTGCGTTTTTTTACGGATGATATCGTACGTGAATAGCCGGAACGTGACGGGTATGTTGAAATCAACGCAAATTTTGCGGAAATAAGCTCATATCCCGGGAGATTCAGACCGTGAATTATCAGCGGATTTGCGGGCGAGGGAATATCGTCGCAGAAATCTCCGCAGACAGCGTTTATATTTCTTTGGGCAAGCAAATCCCTCAGGTTTTTTGCCATTATTTCATTTTCGCACAGAATGACGGTGGAAACTCCTGCTGAAATAAAGCTGTTTACATCCTCGGCAAGAAGGTCAAAGCTGTCGCTGTACGATACGGTCTGCCTTGTGGAAAACGAGAAAAGACCTGCAGATTTGATATCGCTGTTTCCCGAGATAAATGTGTCGCATATTATGCCGGCACGGTTTGAAAGCTTTTCTTCAAGATCCGCGGAAGTTATTCCGTATTCGGCAAAGGCAGGAGCGATAAGTCCGTCCTCAAGCAAAGCTGTAATATCCTGTTCCGAACGCCATTGGTATGCTTTGATTCTTTCGGAAGCGGCGGCGTATTCTTTGAAGATGTATATTCCGTCGATATAATCGAAAAGGCACTCTCTCTGAGGATACACAAAGGAAATATATTTATCGATAAAACGTGCGTCCAGTCCGTTTTCGAAAACGTCAAGCTCGGCTGAAAAAATTTCCGAAAGGCGTTCGCTCTTTGCACGTTTTTTTTGACCCGCGCAGTATCTGATCAGCTCTTCGCGCGCCTTTGCGTCAACCACAACTTCGCGGGCGGGCGTTATTCTCAGAACGTCCGTCAGCTCCGTACGGCGCTGAGTCAGAATATCAAAATAACCTATACTGTCGACTTCGGTTCCGAACAATTCGATTCTGACGGGATTTTCGGTCTGAGGAGGGAAAATATCAACTATACCGCCGCGCACCGAAAACTGTCCTGCGCCGTCAACCATATCGGTACGTACGTATCCCAGTGACAAAAGGTATTGCGTGAGCTCCGAAAGCTCCACAACAGAGCTGCAGTCGATTGTTCTTGTGGATTTTGCAAGAATATCGCGCGGCATTGTATATTGCATGGCGGCGTCGATAACCGCAACAACAGCTTCGCACGAACCTTCGGCTATTGAAGCAAGCACAGACAGCCTCTCATGTTCAAACTCATGGGAGGCTGTTATATCGTAAAAATTGAAGTCGCGCCAGGGGTACATTTTAGCGCTTATTTTCAAGTCGCTCAGAATATTAAGTGCGCGGACCGCTTCCTTTTCGTCGTGGACAAGGCAAAGACAGCACTTTGAATCTTTTTCGCGCATGTCTTTTATCAGCGACGCGCAGAAAGCGGATCCGGCGCCTGTGCTTAGACCGGTCACGCGAAGCGGACGCGGATTTTTTGCAGTAAGCTGCGACGAAAGCGAAGAAAGAAGAGTTTCATATTCGCGTTCGCGCTGAATCGGAGTATAAAAAATATTCATCGGTTGTATTCACACATTGCGTCTTCGATCTTGTCGGAAACAATAAGCTTAAGCGCTTCGTACGCCCTGCCGATCGCTTGAAAGACAGCCTCTTTATCTTCTTCGGGAAATCCGCCGAGAACCCAGTTCACCATTTCTCCGCCGGAGGGAGGAGAGCCGACTCCGAGCTTAATGCGCGGAAAATTATCGCTCTGAAGCTGTTCGATTATGTTTTTTATGCCGTTATGTCCGCCGGCGCTTCCTTTTCGTTTTATGCGGAGTCTTCCCGGAGCAAGGCTGACGTCGTCAAAAATAACCGTAATATTTTCCGGAGCAATTTTATAGAAATCAGCTGCCTCGCGTATTGCCTCTCCGGATTTGTTCATGTAAATCTGAGGCTTCATGATAAGTACGCGTCTGTCGGATATGTCCGCCTCGGCTGTCAGGGAAGAAAAGCGGGCGCGGTTGACTTTTATGTTCAGTTTTTGGGAAATATAATCAACAGTAAGAAATCCGCAGTTATGGCGGGTGAAGGTGTATTCGGATCCGGGATTTCCAAGTCCCGCCACAATGTGCGTTATGGGTTTTGGAATCGGCTTTTCGGTTTCGATCTGCTTGAAAAGGTCAAATATCGACGACATGTTCAGATTTTTATCCATCCTTGCTGTATTGTGTAACGCACAAAAAGCCGCGATAAGCTCACGGCTGTTTATACTGTTTTTATTATATCATAAAAAACATGAACATGGTGTAAATTTTATGTTATGTCGGTTATATCGTACAGCGAATTCAGAACCAACCAGCTTTGAGGGAAAAATTTCATTATATTCCAGAAGGAAACGCCTGCCATTCCGTATTCCGGAACAAGCGCGAATTTTGAGCGCATGCTTCTCGCGTCCTCAAACCAAACTTCGTGTCTTGAGCCTTCAAAATCCTCATAGAAAAAGAAGGGAGCCTGTGACTGTTCGTTAAACTCAATTACAGTTCCGTTTTCAATGGCAAGTTCAACCGCGCCTACATTTGAAATCGACGGAGCTCTGGACTCGCCAGCTATGAACGGAAGTTTCCAGTCATAACCGTAATTCGGTACGCCGAGCAGCAGCTTTTCGGGTTCAATTCTGGTTACGGCATATTCAACGACTTCGCGTACTTTGTCAATGGGAGCGACAGCCATGGGCGGACCATAGGCATACCCCCATTCATAAGTCATAAGCAGAGCCATGTTCGCAGCCGCCCCGAGAGCGGCATAATCATGCGCTTCATAAAGCAGTCCCGGCTGATCGTCGCTGGTTTTCGGAGCAAGAGCAATCAGTGTGCGGAAGCCTTCCGCGTTAAGACGTTCGGTCGTATACCGAACAAACGACGAATATGCATCCTTATCTTCCGGATATACGTACTCGAAATCTATGTCAAGCCCGCGGTAACCCTTTTCCTGCAGGTTTACAATGATCTCGTTTACCAGTTTTTCCTGTGCGGTACGGTCGTTCAGCAGTGCATTTGACAGCGCGTTGCTGAACTTACCGTCTTCTCCCAATGTGGAAATCAGCATAACAGGCGCGACGCCGTAACTTTTGGCAATGTTGACAATTTCGGTATCATCCGGTTTGATAAGCGAGCCTGAAGGTGTAAAGCCGTATGTAAAAATTGTCAGATACGTAAGATATGGCAGAGTTTTGCGGAGTACCTCTCGGTCAATAAACGGGTATGCGTAACCGTTTACCGTCATAGGACCAAGCTTTGCCTGACTGTAATCGATGACTATTGTCTGACCCGGATAAATCAGCGGAATGCCGTTCAGCTGGGGATTATTGCGGAGCAGCGCTTTAACTGTGGTGTTATATTCTGCTGCGATGCCGGAAAGCGTATCTCCGCTTTTTACGGTGTAAAATCTGTTATAGAAGAGTATGACAAGTGTCTGTCCGACGGCGAGCAAATAAGGAGGCAATATTTCGTTTTGCGCCGCAATCTGCTGCGCAGTAACTCCGTAAAGCGCCGCAATGCTGTCTAAGGTTTCGCCTTCCTTAACAACGTGAATTATCATTTTGAAAAAGCTCCGTTCAGAAATAAATTTCAGTAATAATATATGCTTGGGCTTGCGTACAATGCACCGAAATATAAAAAAATTAAAAAACTGTCTATTGAAAGCAGGAAAAGTATATGTTATACTGAAAAATAATATATGTATTTTTTAGAGGATATAAAAATGAAAACGTATGGATTTATCGGCGTCGGAAATATGGCGTCTGCAATAATCAGAGGACTAGGCGAAGAAACGAACGTCGTAATGTATGACCGTGACAACGAAAAGAGCAGGGCATTTGAAAGCAGCAGAAGAAAAACTGCTTCGTCCGCAGCTGATGTGGTCAGGTGCTCCGATTATATTATTCTTGCAATTAAGCCCCAGAATTTCGAAGAGGTTCTGAGCGAAATTGCCGCTTCGGGCGCGGCCGAAAAAGATAAAACTTTTGTTTCGATTGCTGCCGGAATTACCGTCGCACGCATAACGGGCGCACTCGGAGACGTTGCCTGCATAAGAACCATGCCGAACACTCCGCTTATGATTGGGGAGGGCGTAACTGCTTTGTGCAGAAACGAAAAAGTAACCGATGAAGCGTTTTCGGATATTGTCGGCATGTTTGCGTCGCTCGGAAAAACAATTATTATGCCTGAAAAAGACCTTAACGCGATAATTTCGGTGACCTCAAGCGCCCCCGCATACGTATACCTTTTCATAAAATCACTTATCGACGGCGCGAGAGCGCAGGGACTTGATTATGACGAAATTCCCGAACTTGTGTGCGCGATGATCAGAGGCTCCGTAAAGATGGTTGAGCAGTCCGGAAAAACGCCGGATGAACTTATCAGAATGGTGACGTCGCCGAACGGCACCACCGAACGTGCGATGCATGTGCTGTATGAATGCGGATTTGAAGAAATGCTCGTTGAAGCAATGAAAAAATGTACCGAACGCGCATTTGAGCTTTCCGGAACATAAAATTAATTTAACGAATAACATATAAAAGCGCTCGTCCGCATATGCTTGAATCGCATATCGGAGGTGCTTATGTTGCAGAGACTGAAGATCGTATTGCTGTTTGTTTTGATTTCCGCTTCGGCTGCGGCGGCCGGGATCTGGTTAAGAATACGGTATAACGTATTACCGGCATATCCGCTCGGATGTTCGGAGCCGGGCGGTGCGATAAGCGTTTTGTTTTACGCAATGCGTGCTCTGAAGCTGCCGCTTCTGATGTTTGCGGCCGGCTTTACGATATACGCTTCGGCAGTATGCGGCGCCTCATGCATTTACGCAGGATGGCTCGGAGGAGATTTAATATACAGATGCTTTCTGGCTGAACATTTCAGCGGCACGGCTTGGCTCGGATACGCTATGTGCGTTCTGTATTTCATTATGTACGCCATGCTTGCGTATTCATCTTCGCTGAACCGTTCGCTGCTCCGGACAGCCGCGCCTGCTGCAAGAAGTCTTGCGGCAAGCAGGGATACGCGCCGCTTTTTCGCGGAGTTTTTGATTTTTTCTTCTTTGATGGCTGCGCTTCAGTGCTTGATTTGGTTTTTTACAACGATATTTTCATTCTAAATGAAAGGTCAATAAAGATGTCGAAAAATAACGACGAAAAAAAGAAAAAGTTTAATTTATACAACTTGTTTTATGCCAACCGTTCGGGAAAAGGATTAACCAAAGAAGAAGCCGCGCAGCCGAGAACGCTGTCCAGGTTTTTCAAATTCTACTGGAATAATCTTAGCGCAATTTTTACGGTCAACATGATGATTGTGTTTGGAAATTTTCCCCTTATATTTACTATGTACGGGCTGACAGGAAATCTTAATGTAAATACGTCGTCGGCCGCTTCGCAGATGTTCGCTCCGCTTTACGGGGCAATGAAATTTACTCAGTCTCCTGTCAGCGCCGCGCTGTTCGGTGTCCACGGAATACCTGCGACGCTGAGCATTCCGACAACTGCAACAAAGGTGTTTTACTATATCGGTTTGCTTGCAATATTCACCTTTGGACTTGTAAACGTCGGAACGACGTATATAATGCGGAACATTGTCAAGGGCGAACCGCTTTTTATCTGGCATGATTTTTGGTATGCGATAAAGAAGAACTTTCGTCAGGGAATGATTTTCGGAATTATCGACGTTCTGCTTCTCGCTATGATTCTTTACGATATAGTTTTCTTCTACGCAAACGCCGGAACGATTTTCACAAACATCCTGTTTGTTTTAATGATGGTGATGACTATCATATATTTAATGATGAGATTTTATATCTACATCCTTATGGTGACATTTGATCTCTCGCTCTTCAAGATATTTAAAAATTCAGTTATATTTGCATTGCTCGGAATGAAGCGCAATATGGCTGCGCTCATAGGAATAGTTCTTACCTGCGTGCTGAACTGTATGATTTTTTATGTTTTCATGCCGCTCGGAATA
Organism: Bacillota bacterium; assembly: GCA_029219205.1. Classification (GTDB taxonomy): domain Bacteria; phylum Bacillota; class Clostridia; order Oscillospirales; family CAG-272; genus SUG1495. The sequence continues at coordinate 12,779 of JAQXSY010000189.1, forward strand.
ATCCTTCCGTTCATAATAACCTTTGCAACCTGTGCATTCATGGGCGTCTATGCGGCGTATCCGAAGATAAAAGAGATAATGATCGATCCTTATTATGAAAGCGACAGACCTTACGCGAAGAAGATTGAGGATACTGTTGAACCGATATTTACCGATCAAGGCTGACAAAACAAAAATCCCGCGTTTGCCCCGATAAGTAAACGCGGGATTTAAGCTTTTGGGATATTCGGTTATTCTTTAACGACGCCCTTTTTCAAGATGATGTTTCCATAGAGAGCAGTCTCGCCGGTTGCAACGACCGCAAAAGCCTTTTTGGCTCTGTCGTAAAATTCAAAGCGGTCGATTTGTTCCATTTCTTCGGCGGTATAAGGTGCGATTGAATTCTTAAATTCGTCCCAGATCGGCGTTGCAACTGTGTCTCCGGGGGTCTTCTGCATAATATAAACAGGTTTCTGATATGTGTCAAGCGGAAACAGCTTGAGAATTGCGTCAAGAATCGGTACAACGCCGTGACCGTCGCAGCGGACAAGTCTCTGTGCGTTTGTTACGGCAGGAAAATTGCCGTCAGCGATAACGATTTCGTCGCCGTGACCCATTTCCATAAGAATTTTGAGCAGCTCAGGTGAGATTATTGAGGGAATGCCTTTTAACATAGTCGTTCTTCTCCTTAAATAAATATATTTACATATTCGTTTTAACAGGTTTTTTCGGCAAAAGCGCCGTTCCTGAACGGTTAAGCCCATTATATCACAAAACAAAGGAAAAAGCACCTCTTTTTAAAAAAAGGCGGAAAAAAATATGAAAGAGATTCGCATTGACAAAAATGACGCCGGACAGCGGCTTGATAAATTTCTGACAAAAGCGCTCAAACGTCTTCCGGCGTCGCTTATGTATAAATCAATAAGGACAAAAAAAATAAAAGTCAACCGCAAGCGTGCGTCACCGGAACAGGTACTGAGCGAAGGCGATATGCTTCAGCTGTTCTTGCCGGAAGATGTGCTGGGAAAAAAACCGAAGGACGACGGACTCGGTCGGATAAAACCGTCTTTCGGAATTATATATGAAGATGAAAATATAATTTTATGCGACAAAAAAGCCGGAATGCTTTCGCACAGCGAGGATGACGGAGACTGTGAAACGACTCTTATAGATCATATAAAAGCGTATTTGTTTCAGAAAGGCGAATACGATCCAGAAAAAGAGCAGTCTTTTTCACCCGCGCTATGCAACCGCATAGACCGCAATACTTCGGGAATTGTAATTGCGGCGAAAAACGCGGAGGCATTGCGGGAAATGAACGTTATAATTCGCGAACGGAGTATGCAAAAGCTGTATTTATGTGCGGTTCACGGAATTTTTAAAGAAAAAAAG
>JAQXSY010000190.1 GCA_029219205.1 Bacillota bacterium
CTTGAAAAATCCGTGCTGGAACGGTGACCACGCCTGAATCGTCATATTTTTGATGCGGCTGTATTCCAGAAGCCCGCCGTCGTGCATCTGGGACTCCGCGTTTTTCATATTCACATTCATCCCCGACGTCACCATGCCGGCCTCAGTAACCGAAAATTGCAGCTGGTTGACGACAAGCGGCTGTCTGACTGCCGTTTTGAGCAGTTCGATCTGCATCGGGTTGTGATTTGATACGCCAAAATGACGAACCTTTCCGGATGCCTCCAAATCATCAAACGCCTCCGCCACCTCTTCGGGCTCCATGAGCGTATCGGGACGGTGGAGCAGAAGAAAGTCAACATAGTCCACGCCTAAACGAAAAAGGCTCCCCTCCACCGAACGGATTATATGCTCCTTTGAAAAATCGTACTGTCCGTCGTGAATGGCGCATTTCGTCTGTATGAACATCCTCTCTCTTGAGCCCTTGTGTCGCTTCAGATACCCGCCAAACAGCCGTTCGGAGCCGCCTCCTCCGTAAATATCCGCATGGTCAAAGAAATTGATTCCGCTCTCCAGCGCACAGTCAATAATGGCGTCTGCTCTTTTCTCCTCAAGACCATCCATTCTCATACAGCCCAATGATATGGCGGATGCAAAAATTTGTCCGCCGATATTAATGCATTTCATAATAACCTCCGAATTTATTCTTTTTTTGTGTCAAGCGTCCACCCATGATCACCGTGGTAGATCATCTGATGTGTCATACCGCCGTCAATGCAGATATTCTCGCCCGTAATAAAGCCCGCCATATCCGAGCAGAGATACAGCGCCATATTGGCAATATCAGGCGGATTTCCGACTCTGCCTACAGGCTGCTGCACGGCATCCGCGCCTTCGTAAACGGTATAGTGATTGTCGATCCAACCGGGCGAGATAGAATTGACGCGCACCTTGCCCGCAAAACTGACTGCAAGCGCGTGAGTGAGCGCAGAGATACCGCCCTTTGCCGCTGTGTAGCTCTCGGTCTGAGGCTGACTCATCCGGTCGCGGGAGGACGAGATATTGACGATGCTTGCCCTTTCGGCAAAATGCTGCGCAAAGAGCTTGGAAAGATAAAACGGCGCGGTCACACCGACCTTCAAAGCGTATTCAAAATCCTCATAGCTGCCGTCCGTAATGCCGCACATTTTGGGTGCGGCGTTGTTTATCAGATAATCGACATGACCGTAGTCGGCAATCACCTTTGCGGCAAATGTTTCAAGAGTTGCCTTGTCTGCAAGATTACCGACGAAATAACCGTTTTCCAGCAGGTCGATGACGCAAACCGTCGCGCCTGCTTTTTCAAATTCCTCTCGGATGCACCTGCCGATGCCCCGCGCACCGCCTGTTACAACGGCGATTTTGTTTTTGAAACTGAACATATTACTTGATCTTCTTTCCGTCCGAAAATGCCTGTCCGACCTTTTCACCGAAGCTCCAATAGGCGTGCGTTACGCTGTCGTAAATAATCGGATCAAGCTTTTTCGCTTCAACCTTGCCGTTTTCATCGAGAATACTCTCGTCAGCAGAGATATTGACGATTTCGCCGATGCAGATTCCGTCCTCGTTGAATTTTATGAGCTTGCATTCCACAGTCATGGGCAGCTCCTCAATAATCGGAGCGTTGACGTACTCGCTCTTAAAGGCGTGAAAACCGGCACGCGCAAACTTATCGGGAACGTCGTTTGCCGAAACGATACCGACGTAGTCGCAGGGTACGACCGTGTTTGCCGTAGCAAAGCTTACCGTGAATGCGCCTGTTTTCTTGATATTTTCTGTTGTCTTGTGGTCGTCAGCAAGGCAGACCATAACCTGACTTGTGTCGTAAATTCCTCCCCAAGCCGCGTTCATGGCGTTGGGCGTGCCTTTTTCATCATATGTGCCGATGATCAGCACGGGCATGGGATAAAGCCATGTTTTTGCTCCGAAATTTTTACGCATAACAGTTTCTCCTTAATTATTTTAATTTTACGATCCGGTCAAACCGCATTGCGGTTTTATTCATTCCTGCGGCTCTAACCGTTTGAGATACATCCATTCTTCGGCTTCCTGTTCTGGAGGGAAGAATCCGCCGGCCTTGCGGTATCCGAGCTTCTCATAGAACCGCCACGCCTTTTCGTCGGATTGCGTGCTTGTCATCACATATTTATATCCGCATGTCGCCATTTCCTTTTCCCATTGGTGCATCATCGCCGTTCCGAAGCCTTGATTGCGGTATGCCTCATCTATGTACAATAGATCAAGGAACGGTATGGTCTGCCAGAACAGGCTGTACCGCAGAACACCGACAACGGGATCTTCCGGACAATGATTCCGACTGCCGTTTTTGATGGAATTGTCCTTGAGAACATATATATGACATTTCCGGATACACTCGTCCAAGAGCAGGGCAGATATATGGGTGTCGAGCATTGCTATTTTCTGCTTGTCTTTGCTCTGCGCAAGTTCGATTGTCATAGGTGCGCCTCGATTATCTTCTTTAGGATTTCTTCATCCGCCGGGCAAAATTCATAATCCGGAATCTCTTCCGGCGTGATCCATCTTATATCGTTGTGCTCCAGATTCTGCGGAACCCCCTCGGCGATGACAGCATTAAACAATGTCAGATGCACCGTAATGTCGGGATACTCGTGAACAACATCCATAAACACGCCGCCGACGGAAATAGTTACGGCAAGCTCCTCCCGGCACTCGCGGATGAGTGCCTGCTCCTTTGTCTCGCCCGGCTCCACCTTGCCGCCGACAAACTCCCATAGGAGCCCCCGCGCCTTGTGCGCCGGCCGCTGGCAGATCATAAATTTATTTTTATACCATATCAAAGCTGCAACAACTTCAACCATCCGCCTTTAATCTCCTTATCAGTTCATTTCCGTTTTCTTTAAGCCAAGTCTTTTGCCTTTTATAATCCGGTCAATATTTTTCCACCATCGTCCAGAATTCTTTGGAGTGATTCATATGTTTTCGGTGACAAAGTTCATGAACAATAACATACTCTGTCACTTCATCCGGACAGAGCACCAAAAGGCAGTTAAAATTTAAATTGCCGTTTGAAGAACAGCTGCCCCAACGGGTACGCTGATTTCTGATTGTAATTCTTCCGTAAGACACATCAAGCGCCTGTGCGACAGCCTCAACCTTTGGAGGAATTGACGCAAGCGCTTTTTTCTCAAGCTCCCTGATTTCGTCTTCTGTAAAGGCTTTTACTTGGCCTTTTTCTGATTCCGACGCATTGCGCGTCTTCATAATCTCAAGATGTTTTTCTATCCAAGGCGACTTTTCATTTATGAATTTCTCGATGTCGGCTTGTTTCATACGCATCGGCGCACGAACTGTTATTCTTAGGTCTCGATTGATCTCTAAAGCGACTGTCCTGCGGTTTGAACGAATTATTTCAATTTGTTTAATCATCATTATTTTATACGAAGTCTTTCTTCAAGCAATACGTAAAAACGATTTTTTCGATTGACACATTGTGAAAAAACACAAACTCAAATTTTTTTGCTTTTATTATATAACTTTTTTTGGAAAAATACAATACAAATTACTGAATATTTCAACAAAAATCTCCGCCTTCAAAAGCTGATTTGTGTAAATTTACGGACGGATTTCTCAATAATTTGTTTTGCGTCAATATATGATAAAATCAGGCTTCACGGCAGACTGCCGAACTGTATGAGCTGATTTTCGGGAAAAAATTCGGCAACATTACCATTTGACAAAGCCGCCGTTTTTTGATATTATATTAAGGTAAATAATTATGATGAGCAGCGTATGCGTAAGACCGGTCATTATGTCGGTCTTACGCATTTTTTTTGCTCAAACGGAGGTTTTCGAAATGGAAGAACAAAACAAATCATTTCTTGCCGATGAATCTGTAGGCAAGCTCATGAGAAAATATGCAATTCCTTGCATAATTTCACTTCTCGTCGGCGCGCTTTATAACATCGTTGATCAGATTTTTATTGCAAACGCAGATTATCTTGGTTCTTACGGCAATGCGGCCAATACCGTTGTATTCCCGCTTACAATAATTGCTCTTGCCGTTGCGGTCATGCTCGGTGACGGCTGCTGTGCTTTTGTCAGCATATGTCTTGGCCAAAACAAGTCCAAAGACGCTTCGAAAAGCATGGCCAATTCCATTGTACTGACAGTTATATCAAGTATTGTGCTTATGGCTGTTTATCTGATTTTTATGGATCGGATCATTTCAATGTTCGGCGGTACGGTAAACGAGGAAACCTTCAAACACTCAAAAGAGTATTTCTTTTGGATTTCTCTCGGCATTCCTTTTTATATGTTCGGTCAGGCGATGAACCCGATTATTCGCGCGGACGGAAGCCCCAGATTTGCAATGGCCTCTACCGTTGCCGGAGCGGTCATTAATATCATTCTTGACCCCATTATGATTTACGGACTGCTCGGCTTTCCGAAAATGGGGATGTCAGGTGCCGCTATCGCAACTGTAATCGGACAAATTGCCACCGCGGTTCTTGCGATTTGTTATCTCTGCCGCACGAAAATTGTTAAAATGTCAAGATCGGATTTCAAGCTGAAAGGGTATATTATATGTAAGACGCTGAACCTGGGCATTTGCAGTTTCCTTTCGCAGATATCCCTTGTCGCGGCCATGGCGGCAATCAACAATATGCTCCGCAAGTACGGTGCGTCAGATGCTGTATTCGGTCAGACCGAATACGCACAAATTCCCATGGCAGTTGTCGGCATCGTCATGAAGTTTTTCCAGATTGTAATCTCGATAGTCGTCGGTATGGCGGCAGGATGTATCCCGATTGTCGGTTACAATATGGGAGCAAAACTGAATATCCGTGTAAAAAAACTGTTTACAATGCTGCTGGTCTCAGAAGCGGCAGTCGGTGCTGTAGGATTTGTTCTGGTTGAGTTTTTCCCGGGATCCATCATCAACATTTTCGGCGCGAAAAATGAAAGCGTTTACTACACGGAATTTGCAGTTAAGGCATTCAGAACATATCTAGTGTTTATCATCCTCGCCTGCATTAACAAAGCGGCATTTATCTTCCTGCAGGCTATGGGCAAAGCGATTTCTTCAACAATTCTTTCGATGGTGAGGGAGATTGTATTGGGGGTAGGCTTTGCTTTGGTTTTGCCCATATTCTTCGGTCTTGACGGCGTACTTTATTCCATGCCGGTTTCAGACCTTTTGACAGCTGTCCTTTCTGCGGTTATTATCTTTATGACTTACAGAGAACTTGGCAAAAAAACGGAAATCGAACAATCTGATAATTGATTATCCGGCGCTTTTTTGCTTTTGGAAGATTCTTTTTTTGCAGCATTTCATCAAAAAAAACAATCCGGGCGATTTCGTATTCGTTTTCTGGGCTTTGCCTGCGCATATGCAATATCTTGCATATGGAATTTGATTTAGCGGACCGCAATTATCAGTATGGTCTGATTCCGTCGGCAAAAACAATAAGCGGCGCAGTTGCCCACGGATGGAACAGACTTGTATTCCATTTCTGATTCTTGCCCCAAGCTTCAAAAGTAGTTGTCGCGCCCTCGGACAGCATGTTGAGCCAGCATCCGGGGGAGAGAGTCATTTTGTAAGCTGTTTCCGATTTTCCGGCCCGCACCAGTGCGGCAAGCGCAAAATATGACATATATACTCCCATTGATGTCAAGCCCTTGCTCTCAATGAAATGAACAATTCTGTCGAGCTTTTCCGTGTCGCTGTCGCAAAGACCGAAAAGCAAAGGGAGAACATTTGAATGTACCGCGCTGTGCTCTCCGCGCTCACTGTCGCAGTACAGCCCCGTTTTTTCCGAATAAAAAGCATTTTCAAACGACAGGGCAACTCTTGCCGTAAGCCCGGTTTCCGGTTTTCCGACAAGACTGTAAAGCTCGTCCGCAGACTTCAAAAAACCGTACCAGAAGGCGTTAAGCACATTGTGAACTCCTTTCCCGATAGGTTTTGTAAGCGGAAAATCGTATCCGTCCCTAAAATTATCCGGCCAGTCCACAAGATTCCATTTTTCGTTTACAAAATCAAGCAGACCGTCGCCGCGCATATACTTTCTGAAGTAATCAAGCTCATTTGTGATGAAAGGCTCTGCTGCTCTGACAAATTCAATGTCCCGGTCGATCGAATATATCCAACATATCATTGCCGGAAGCTGCAGAGAATAGTCCGCTATTTCCTGCATAAGCGACGAGGTGGAGACGGCCATTATACCCGGACAAATAAACGATGAACGGCAAAAATCGGTTACAGCCTTTTTAAACATGCGGGTATCGCCGGTAAGCGCCGCATGTGCTCTCGCCGAAACGGAAGCGTCGCCGAGATATTGTCCTTTTTCCCTTGTCGGACAGTCAACAAATACCTCCTGCGTCCCGTATTTTACAGTATCGGCGCAAAGATTAATGATCCTGTTCAGATCGGGGATGTCTGTGCGGTAACGCGCTTTTAGTTCAAAAGGATAGTGTCTCACCGTCATTTTGACGTCAATTATTTCTGTATCCGGCGAAAAATACAGTTCTGCATACCGAAACGCTTTATAGTCATACTGCATAAGCGTGTCCGTTTTGCCGGAAAGAATCCACTTTTCCTCGTAATTGCAGTTACAGCGAAGCTTGTACCTGACCCCTCCGTCGTCGTTTTGCTCCTCGCCGAAACGCATGAGCACAGTGTCTCCGCTTTTTCCTTTTGCAACAGCATATAGATATCCCACAGCCTCTTGTCCAAAGTCCAGACGAAGACCGAAATCCGTTTTTTCAACAGTTTTGGGCTCGATTTCGGAATACACAAGCTGTTCTGTCGGCTGTTTTACCATGGAATAATCGGCGTTTTTAAAAACAGCGGCATATTTCCAATCGGAATCGTCAAAATCGATTCTGTAAAAAAACGCTTCGGGAGATGAGCTGTCATAACATTCGGCAAACGCCGTATCATATCCGATTTTTCCGCATTCCGTATATCCGCTGTGATATCTGCATTTCCAGTCTGTGTCGCTGACGCAGACTGTTTTACCGTCGATCTGAAGCTCAAAAAACAGCATCTGACGAAGATCTCCGGAAACCCACACGCGGTTAATTAATCCCTGATAGTATGTGTGGACCGCAAAAATATTTTCTCCGCGGTTCAGAAATTCCGTAACGTCAAGCTCGCAGAAATAATATGCGGAAGGGTAGGACGGCGCGGGGCCTTCTGTGACATACTTGCCGTTTATATACAGCTTAAAGTGATCGTCGGCGGATATTTTCAGCTTTGCCTGACCGAAGCTCCCTAAAACAGTCTTTTTCCGGAAAAGAATATGCCTGTTCTTAAGTCTATCCGGATGCTCCGGAAGCTCTGTTTTCAAATTTTCTTTATGAAAAACATTAACCGGAGCAAGCTCCGAGAAATCAGGATGACAAATAAATTTAGGTTCACAAGTCATTTTTGATTTTCCTTTCTTTTTTTATGAAACAATACCTTTCGCACATATTTTAGATTAAAACAATCATCTTCGTGTTCATGGCGTCGGGGATTATTTTTAAAAATTCTGCGTTCATTAAGAAAACGGCTTTTTAAGTGTAGTTATAACATACCGACTTCAAAAAATCAATAGAGCTTTTCAAAAAGCCTTGCTTGACCGGCATGTTTCGGCTTTTTTTGTTTATAACAATACCTGAAAAATTGTAATTTAAAGGTTGTATTTCTTAAAGAATTATGATATAAAAATAAAGATGAAATAAATGTAATATGGCGGTGAGTTATGAGACGGTTTATTTTGGGCACAGACTGGTGGACAGATTGCGATGATGCTGTGGCATTGAGAATTCTTGCACGTGCGCATAAATCGGGAGAAATAAAGGTTGAAGGAATTGGGATAAACGCTTGCATGGAATATTCCGTAACGTCTCTCGAAGGCTTTTTGAACACAGAGGGTATACAGGTACCGATTGGAATCGATCTTGCCGCCACGGATTTCGGCGGCAACCCGCCGTATCAAAAGAATCTCTCCGAATTTTCTTCCGGATATTGCTGTAATCGGGACGCGGAAGATGCCGTCAGGCTTTACAGACGTATTTTGGCCCGCAGTAAAGAGCCTCTGGAAATTTTAGAAATCGGTTATTTACAGGTGATTGCAAATGTTCTTGAAAGTATGCCCGACGACATTTCTTCCGAGAAAGGTTATGACCTTGTCAGAAAGAAGGTTTCAAAAATATGGGTAATGGCAGGGAAGTGGGATGAAGATTGCGGAAAAGAAAATAATTTT
>JAQXSY010000191.1 GCA_029219205.1 Bacillota bacterium
CATGAAAAAAGCACTTGCTTCGGCAAGTGCTTTTTTCAATGAAATTCGCCTTCGGCGAGTGAAATATCCTTCGGATATGAAATAGCTGACGCTATGAAATATTTGCTTCGCAAATGTGATAGGCGAATTTTATTATGAGCGCAGCGAATAACAAGGTTCTGACGAAGTCAGGTTCTTATTTCACATTTTGTCGCAAGACAAAATATTTCATAATCCGTAAGGATTATTTCATATTGCGCAGCAATATTTCATTAAAAAGTAAAGAATGATTGGCTTGCTTGTTTTTTGAAATCGTCAAGAGCCATCAACCATAATGTATTATGTTCTTTTTCGGCTCTGTTTCTGCAGAACTTATAGTCTTCTTCCAACATAAAAAATGGTATCTCTGATAACCGGTTGAATATGAGATATGCACCCGGCCAATTCAAATCTTGGAGCCATTCGAACAATAAAGGCAGATATGGCTTCAGTTCTTCGTTGGTTTTTGCTGCGACAATTCTTGCACAAGGCTCCCAAAGACTCCCTGAGCCTATTTCAGGAATAATAGGTTGAATAAACGGATAAATGTATTTGTATTTTTTTCCTTCGTTAATTCCAACCGTAATTCTTGCTTCATATTCTTCATCCGTATATGATTTATCCCATATAAAGGACTCATAAATTTCATCAAGTGTCATAGACATAACAAACGCCTCGCTTTTGTTTCATTATATTCTTTGTTTTGGGTCATTCTCTGAAATGGAAATACCATGCCATTCATTCGTATTTGGGGTGCGAATCCTCCTTGTCTTACAACGATCAAGCACAATTCTCACCGCATCGTGTGCTTTATAATTATAGCATAAGAATTGATTGAGTTAAGCTTAAGCAAAAAAACGGAGCTTAAAATCGGGCTGAAACAAAAACCGTTCGCAAACAGCGGACGGTTTTGATGCATTCAGTTTATTTATTCTGCGGTTTGGTTGTCGTTCTGCGGCTCTTCGGTATCTGCTGTTTCCGCCGCCTTCGACTCATCAAGCTGCTTGTTATATTTTGCCTCCAGCTTGTTGTAAATCATGATACCGATAAGACCTAAAATGGCGGTTCCGACAAAAACGCCTATGGAAAGGGCATAACTTTTTTTCTCAAGTGCGGAGCCGCAGATTGTCGAGGTGATGATCGACGGAATACGGGCGAAGGTTGTTATCAGCATGAACTTGACCATGTTGTAATCTGTGATGCCCATCAGATAGGTGATGATGTCCTTCGGTGTTCCCGGTATCAGATAAATAATAAAGAGCGTTGTTGTCAGCTTCGACTTGTTCTGAAGAAAACGCAGGGAATTGATTTGTTCCTGAGAAACAAAAACATTGACGATCTTGACACCGAAAATTTTTGTTAAAACAATAATCGCAACAGAGCCTAAAAAGGTGCCGAGCATACAGTAAAAAAGACCACCGAATGTACCGTAGGCATAGCCGGAACCGATTTCGAGCGGCTCGGCGGGAATGAATTTAACAACAGTCTGAAGGGCTCTGATGGCAACGAAAACGATTTTGCCGGTCGTTCCGAAGCTGTCGAGCCACGCCTTGAATTTGTCCGTATCCTCAAAAAAAGCCAACAGCTTCTTTCCGAAAAGACAGTAGCAAATTATCATAGCAATGACGACGATGACGCCGATAATGATAACTGCGATTTGTTTCTTCCTCTTTTTCGGTTCGTCGCTGAGTAATTTGAAATTCTTGATTTTTTCCTTTAAATTCATTGTTCCCGATCCTTTTTATTCATTTTTCCACGGCATATCTCTGTATTCATAATAAAGGGGAAGCAGTATTCCCTGATATCCGGGCTTCCATGGCTTGAATTTTCCGTTGAAGTGAACGATAACCGTGTTCTGCCGTATCCAATCGAGATTTTTTACACGGTCTTTGTTGAATTTGACGGTCTTTTCGTCAAGGTTGTAAATACATTCATCGGCAAAAACCGTCTCGGTGTTGAACATTCCGTTCAGTACGTCCTGATCGGCGAGGAAAAGCCATCTTCTGTGCTTCTTCATATAGTTGAATACGTCGGCGCTCGTTACCGTCCTGCGCAGCTTCTCGACGTTGAACATGATGACGCCGGCATTGAAATAACGGACGTCTTTCGGAGAATGGAAGCGGACCCGATTGAGAAATTCACACCATGTTTTTGTGTGACCGCAGGCGGCAAGGGTTTTTCCCTGAAAATCAATGTTATAAAACTCACTGATATCGTTGATGATGATCGCATCGGGATCGATATAAAGAATTCTGTCGACCTCTTTCGGAAGATAATCCATAAGAAGCAGACGGTAATAGGTCTCTTTGGAAATTCTGTCCATAACGGGCGCATCGTTCAGAAGGGACGGGTCGATTTGAACCGGGTGAACCGTCACTCTTTTTTTATCGATTGCTTTGTCTATGCGGTCAAAATGCTCTTTTTTCAGAGAGGAATGAGCAACGTATAAATCAAATACACCGTTTGGATTCGAAATCATAAGGGATTTGAGCAAAACGCAAAGCGGTCCGACATAGTTGCCGTCCAATGCAACAAGTATATTCATAGTATTTGTGTCGATATGAAGACAAAAGCGATTTTTGTGTTCACACCGTTTCCTTTCGTTTTATTTCGTTATGGTAAGCTGACATGTGCCCGGTGCATACAATGCACCACCATATTGTTTTAGTCTAAAACATGGAGGTGAAAAAGTCAATATTTATGACAATTCCGTAATTTTATTGTAAGAAAAAATATTATAATTTTCAATTATAATATTGTCATAATCAAGTTAAAATTAAATTA